>JAUWTC010000251.1 GCA_030609785.1 Holophagae bacterium | reverse complement strand
GAGGCAGGGGCACGCCCCATCCGACGAACGGCAAACCTGAGCTTGAGACCCTTTGCCGAGGCCGATGACAACTCAACCTCAACCTCAGCTCCCGAGTGAAACGGCATCGGGAAGTAACTGTAAACCTCTCCCTGATCACCACCGACAAAGAGGGAGCGGACAGGGCGACACAAAGGCCGGCCGAAGCCGAAAAACCACGGAAGCGGCACATCAACCGTTGTACGGCCGTCAAAGGACATTCGAATGACGACCTCCCCCAATCGGTGCGAGGGCACACGCAAGACCATCCCGGTGATCTGATCGGGGCCGTCGAATGCCGCCAACACCTTCGGTTCCCCCGGCTCCAAGACAACAGTGCCCGAGACCGTTTCCCCGGACTCTGCCGCCCACGGATCGGTACCGGAATGGGCCAGCATGCGCCGCCACTCGGAGAGATCCTCCAAACCCGTGAAGCTGATGACACCGTCCGGTTTTTCAAGCAGCATCGCGCTCACCTGAAACCAGATCTTGGCCTTGTCTGCGCCGACCAGGGAGATCCTGCAGCCCGCCCGAAAGGGCAACGGGACAAACGAGACGTTGCCGCCGCCTGACTGGCGCCGATCGAGCACCATCGGCTCAAGAAAGGGTGGAATTCCCCCACCGAAGAACTCCGGCAGCGAGAGGTCGATGACCGGATCGTCGGCGCCGTCGATCCGGACCCTCAGGCGGATCTCCTCATCGAGATCGGTGCTGACGCCCTCACCCTGGGTCATCCAGATCCTGGTGACGGCGCCGGCGCCATCGGTCTCGAAGATCACGCCTTCACCGTCGACGACCCGGACAAAGCGGGAGTCCTCTTCGGAATGGCGATCATAGGCGCCACCGTCGGGAGCAACGCTCGATGCGAGGACGGTCCGGACATCAGACCGGACGTGGGCGACGATCCCAGGGTCCTTCCAAACCTCCCAGGGCTGAACCGGCGCCTTATCGGCCGCCGCCGGCAAGGCCAGGACAACCACAACAGTAGCGAACAGCATTTTCACCGAAGAGATAGTAACCGATACCACAAAAAGCCCTTGTGATCCGCTGAAACCACATCCCTTACCGTCCTCCGCCATCATTTCATGCCTGGTCATTTCCAGAATTCCTAACCCACCACACCCCTCCTTTTTCCCCCATGCGATTTGTCCGATAAATCGCAACTGCGTCTCAATAAACGACTTCTTGCATTAGTGAAGCGGTTCACATAGAGTTTGGTCGGGTTCGTGGCTCGCGATCGGCCCCTGCTCGAAATGTATTTTTCAGGAGACCCCATTGTTCTCACGTCCTCTGACAGTTCTCGTCGGCCATTTCGGCAGCGGCAAGACCGAGATAGCCCTCAACGGGGCCCTCGATCTCGCGGCCGATGGTGAGGCGGTGACTCTGGCAGACCTCGATGTCGTCAAGCCCTACTTCCGCTCGCGTTCGGCTCGGCACATCTTGGCCGAGGCCGGCGTCCGGTTGATCGCGCCCGAGGGTGAGAACGTCTATGCCGACCTGCCGATCATCGTGCCGCAGGTTCGCGACATCCTCCGTCAACCCCAGGGCAAGACCATTTTGGACGTCGGCGGAGACGGCACCGGCGCCCGGGTCCTGGGGTCCTTGACGGACGTGTTGCCGACGACGGGCATCGAGATCCTGGTGGTTCTGAATTTCTCCCGGCCTTCGACACCGGATACCGCCGGAGCGGTGGCAATGGTCCACGAGATCGAGGCTGTTGCCCGCGTGCGAGTCACCGGCCTGATCTCCAACACCCACATGATGGACGACACAACACCGGAGATCATTCTGGAAGGCGCCCGGCTGGCAGTCGAAACCGGCGCCGCTCTGGACCTCCCCGTCGTCGCTGCCGCCATTCACGAAGACATGGCGGCCTCGGTCAACGGCGATCTGCCATGCCCGGCCTTCATCCTGAAACGAATCGTCAAACCACCATTTGAGGTCCAACCACAGCGGAAAACCGTGGGGCCGCTGTTCGTATTGAACTGAAAGGAGCTGTCGTGTCACACATTTTGATCGAACCCGATCAGTGCAAGGGATGCGAGCTGTGCGTCAACGCCTGCCCGCAACAGATCCTTGGCATGACGAAGAAGATCAACTCAAAGGGCTATTTCTACACCGAAGTTGCGGAGCCGATGCGCTGTATCGGCTGCCGTTTGTGCTGCATCACCTGTCCCGACATGGCCATCACCATGGAGGTCCACGGCACGATGTACCACTACTTCGGATACTGAGGGGGTGAGTGATGGCAAAGAAATTGATGAAGGGCGCCGAGGCCATTGGTGAGGCCGCCGTGCAGGCGGGCTGTCACCTCTTCTTCGGCTACCCAATCACTCCCCAGAACGAAATTCCCGAATACCTCTCCTCGCGCCTGCCCCAGGTCGGTGGCACCTTCGTCCAGGCCGAAAGCGAGGTTGCCTCGATCAACATGCTCTACGGAGCCGCCGGCGCCGGGGAACGGGTGATGACCTCGTCCTCGTCACCGGGTATCTCGTTGATGGCCGAGGGCATCTCCTACTGCGCCGGAGCCAAGTTGCCGGTGGTCATCGTCAACATCATGCGTGCGGGGCCTGGCCTCGGCGGCATCCTGCCCTCGCAGGCAGACTACTTCCAGGCGACCAAGGGTCTGGCCCACGGAGATTTCCGCGTCTTGGTCCTGGCGCCCTGGTCGATCCAGGAAGCGGCCGATCTTGTGCAGGACGCCTTCGACCTGGCGGACTACTACCGCAACCCGGTGATGGTCGTCGGCGACGGTTTGATCGGCCAGATGATGGAGCCCGTCGAATTCTACGAGGACCGCCAACCGATCAAGGAACTGCCCCCCAAGACCTGGGCTTCGACCGGCTGGAAAAGGGACCGCCCCAAGGCGATCATCAACTCCCTCTTCCTGGACCCCGCCGAACTGGAACAGCACAATATCGACCTCAAGAAGAAGTACGACCTGATGGAGCGCGACGAGGTGCGGTTCGCCACCTATGGCGCTCTGGACTCCGCGGACGTCGTCATCGTCGCCTACGGCACGGTTGCCCGGGTCTGTCTCTCGGCAATCGAGGCCCTGGAAAACGACGGCATCAAGGTGGCGATGGTCCGGCCGATCACGCTGTGGCCATTCCCCTACGAGGCCGTTCGCGAGGTCGCGTCCAAGGCCAAGGACATCCTGGTCGTCGAACTGTCGACCGGCCAGATGATCGAAGATGTGCGCTTGGCCCTCCATCGACCACGACCGATCCACTTCCACTGCCGTCTGGGCGGCATGCTGGTCAGCCCCGAGGAAGTGATCGACAAGGTCAAGGCGATCAAGGCCGGCACATCCGAGGAGGTGCACTATGCCTGAAGCGGTCTTTGTCCGTCCCGACAGTCTTTCGGATGTTTCCACCCACTACTGTCCGGGCTGCACCCACGGCATCATCCACCGTCTGGTCGCAGAAGTGATCGACGAACTGGGCATTCGTGAGCGAACCGTCGGCGTCGCCCCGGTCGGGTGTTCCGTCCTGGCCTACAACTACTTCGACTGTGATTTTCATGAAGCGGCCCACGGCAGGGCGCCCGCCGTCGCGACGGGTATCAAGAGGGCCCGGCCGGATTTGGCGGTTTTCGCCTACCAGGGCGACGGCGATTTGGCCTCGATCGGCATGGCAGAGATCGTGCACTGTGCCAACCGCGGCGAGAAAGTCACCGTCGTCTTCGTCAACAACGCCATCTACGGCATGACCGGAGGCCAGATGGCGCCGACGACGATGCCTGGACAGTCGGCCACAACCTGCCAGATGGGCCGCGACGTCGAAACGGCCGGCCACCCAATCCGCGTCGCGGAGCTGATTTCGACCCTTCGGACACCGGCCTTCGTCGCACGCGCCTCGTCGCACTCGCCGTTGGCTGCGGTCAACGCCAAGGAGATGCTGCGCCGGGCTTTCAAGTACCAGGTTGAGGGACGGTGTTTTTCACTGGTCGAAGTGCTCTCGACCTGCCCGACCAACTGGGGTTTGACCCCAGCCGAGTCGACCGAGTGGCTTGAAAAAACCATGCTGCCCTACTACCCGCTGGGCGTGTTCAAGACCCCGGACGGTGACGACCGGGCGCCGCTGCCGAGAAAACCGTAAGGAGGCCCGAGATGCAGAATGACGTAATCATGGCGGGCTTCGGAGGTCAGGGCATCCTGCTGATCGGCAAGATGTTGGCCTACGCCGGCATGCACGAGGGCAAGGAGGTCTCCTGGCTCCCTTCGTACGGACCTGAGATGCGTGGCGGCACCTGTAACTGCACCGTCGTGATCTCGGACAATCCGGTGGGTTCCCCGGTCATCCAAAGTCCCGGAGCGGTTCTGGCGATGAATCTCCCTTCCTTGGAAAAATTCGAGTCGGACGTCCGGCCGGGAGGATTCTTGCTGATCAACACCTCGCTGATCGAGCGCAAGGCCGAACGGGACGATGTCGAGATCGTCGAGATCCCCGCCAACACCATCGCCCAGGACCTCGGCAATGCCCGCGGCGCCAACATGGTCGCCCTGGGCGCCTATGTCGGGGCAACCGGAGCGGTGTCGCTGGAGCAGATCGAAGCGGTCGTTCGGCAGACATTTGCCGCGAAGCCGTCGGTCATCGACGTCAACCTCGAAGCACTCCACAAGGGCTATGACCTCGGCCGAGAACACGCGGCAAACTCCAGTGAGGAGACTGCCTCATGACGACGGAACACTGTGCCGTGGACCTTGCGCCGGCCGCCGAGATTCTTGAAGGTTACCCCCCCGAAGAGGCTTCGCTGATCCAGGTGCTCCAGGACGTTCACCGGGCCTACAACTATTTGCCCTGCGACGTTCTCGGCACGGTCGCCAAGACCCTGGATGTGCCGTTGGCCAAAGTCTTTTCGGTCTCGACCTTCTACAAGGCCTTCGCCCTGGAACCGCAGGGCGACACGATCATCAAGATCTGCGTCG
>JAUWTC010000265.1 GCA_030609785.1 Holophagae bacterium | reverse complement strand
GCCGCCAAAAGGCCATCCCAGACTTGATCCGCCTCGTACATCATGGAAAATGGACGAAGATCATCGTCCAAATCCAAATCTGTCGAACAGATCAAGGGCACTGAAAATGCACGGCTCAACATCAGGCTGCTCGGCGCCGATGTTTGGTTGTATCCCCATTCCTCGATGACGCTGCGGTCGATCAACGGCAAAATACAGTCCGCACTGGCGACTCTTTCGAAAAACTCCTGGTGGGGGAGATACCCATCCGGAGCCTCAAAGACAATTCGACCCGGGGGCGCCGTCTCAGCTGCAGCCTTCCTCAACCACTGGCCTTTGTCACTCGAGGTGTCGCCCAAAACCCTGATGACAACTCGGTCCCTCAGTGGAGAACTGGAGAGGTGGGGAAAAATCGCTGCGAGGCTTTCATAGTTTCGCCTGGAACATACCGCTCCCGGGATCACCACCGTCAATCGACCGGACGATGCTGGAGATTCTGCTCGGTCTGTTTCATTACACGAAGTCCCGTAGAACATCGGAAAGAAGACTGAGACTTTGTGTTGGATCGCGGGGGGCAGAGTTTGAGATGCTCGTTCTTTCAGCTTCGGAGACAATACGATCAGTTTCTTGCTCCGAGACAGCAACAGCCGACCCAGGAAACCCAGGGACTTTTTCCGGCCAAACCCTAAATCATCGAGATTATGAAGCACGACGGAGAGTGGACCGATGGTCACCATCGCCGTCAACCATAGGGACCGACAATTCACCGTGTTGACGGTGACCAGGTCCGCCTTTTCCCGCAGTTGCTCTTTCAAGACAGCTGTTACCGTACCCAAGGATCCGCCGGACACCACTTTCAATCGAATCCGGCTCTCAAGAGTCAACAAGAGTTCGAGATCTCTGTTTTTTTCGTGAACGACGACACTGACGTCGAACCCTTCCTCAAGCAAGAGCAGACACTGTGAAAACAAGACCCACCCGTGATCTGGACTGAGTTCTACAAGGACTGCACGTCGTCGTCGATGATTCAATTCTGACCCCTGTCTACTCCAGTTCCCTCTTGAGCGCGAGAATTTGCCGCTCGGGGCACCGGATCAGGTCACGATGGTAGGCCGTCCAGGCCCGGGGCTCTCCTGCATCACGAGAGTCGAGGCCTCGATCGAGTGCACGCCGTGCGGCGTGCAGATGCCCTCTGTCCAGTTCCAGTCGTGACACCAACAGCCGGCCGCGGACGAATGCCGGTTCCAGTTCGACCGAATGCGAGGCCAAACTCAAAGCTCTCTCGAGATTCCCGAGGCTTCGCTCCATCAGGGCTTGGCTGTAGGGGTGCCACGGCAGGCGGGGCTCCAGAGCAGTCGCTCGTGCAAACGCCCTTCGTGCCCTTTCGACCGTCGCCGGCCAGGCGCCGAATTCGCCGACAATCCGGGCATTGACCCTGCCGTGACGGCTCCAGGCTCGAGCCGAGCCAGGCTGGACCTCCAGGTTCCGACGGCTCCATTCAAGGGCCTCGCTCGCCTGAGCCCAGGTCCACCGGCTTTCGGCCAGGAGATTCTCGACTCGCCATTCCATTGGCTGAGAAAACCATGGTTCTGATCTGACCGCAGTGACGACCGCCCCCGCCGAGGGTTCCGAGTGCCACCACAGCCACTGGGCCCAGGCCGGCTGGACAAGGGCCCAGGCCGTGATCCCCCCGGCCGCCAGGGCCACAGACCATCGGGTGAAGTCGGGGCCGCCATGGTGACATCCCGCTGATTCCGGACGCCGGAGCGTAGCCAACCCCAAGACCGCAGCCCACCACCACAGGACGGCCGGTTCCGACCAGAAATCGTGAAACAAACCCATGGTGATCATCGCAGCAAGGGTAGCTGTGGTGGCCGGCGCCGGGCGCCGACTCCGATAACCCCACACGACCAGCGCCGCAAAGGCTAGTATCAGGCCCGGCAGCCCAACACGTGCGGCGAGTCCAAGTGGCATGCTCTCGGCGCCTCCGATGACGTGCCCCCAACGACCGACCTCGGCCGCATGCTCAATCCGGTAGGGCCCCATCGCATCGGCCATGCCGGCTGCACCGATGCCCCACCACGGCCGATCCCCGATCGACTCGACGACCGCCCCCCAGATCTGCCACCGGTGCCACGCCAGGCTCTCCGGTTGGCTGATCACACGCCACGTTATGGCGGCAATGGCCCCGACACCACCCACAGCGACGCCCCACCGGCGGCTTCGGCCGGGAGGCCACAAGGAGATGGCGACCACCAACACCGCCAGCGCTCCCGCCCGAGACCCGGTCACCAGGACCGGGATCAGCATCAATGCGACCGCCGCTCTGCCGAGCCACGGTCGTCGGAAGATGTCCGATGCCAACGGGGACGCAGCCACGATTAAAGCCACCGAGAGGTTGTGGTTGGTGATCAACCTCGGGGCTCCGAAGACACTGGCCGCCGCCATGGCGCCCACCACAACGGCGCCCGAAACTAAGAAGACCGAAACTAACCTTCTTCCTCGGGAGCCCGCGCGTGCAACTACGGCCCAGATGACGCACAACCCGCCCCACGACGCCAGCGTCGTCTTGGATGCCAGGGCGCCGCCGGAGGCCACAAGAGCCGCCAATAAGGCCCAGCCGATCACCGTCCACCAGAGCACTTCAAAGAACCGTATCTCGAACTGTTTATCAGCCGAAACACTGACGGTCACAACCGTCATCAGAAGCCCGGCGCCAAGGTAGATCAGAGGCCAACCGACTTCACCGAACAGACCGACGGCCACGACCACCAGGCCGGCCATGGCCGCTCGAAGATCAGCGCCTGTCACGGCGCCCTCCCAGTTCTTCCGCTGCGATCTCGAAATCCTTCTGACGTCTCCCGGAATAGGGCTGAGATTCTCGGGCCCGCCAGAGGTTTGCTATTCCGGAGACCGGGTCACCCGCCACGGTGCTCAGCCGTCCCATCAACTGAATCCGCGCCGCCGAACGAGGTCGCTGCCAATTCCTGATTTCGAGAAACGAAAGGGATTCTCGGGCGATCTCTGGATCTCCCCTCTCCAGGGCAAGGACTCCGACAAGATCGGTGGCATCAGCATCCCAGGGGGTCAGCAACGCAGCACTTGTGGCCCACCCAAACCGGCTCTCGAAGGGCCCTTCACCCCGTGCAGCTTCCTCCAGAATGAACCCCGTGAAAACCAACAAGGTCACTGCGGCAGCGGCAGCGCCACCGAGGACCGGGATCCACCGCAAGCCCGGAGATACCGGGACCTCAGCCTCTCCACCGTCCCTCGTCAATGCGAGAGACCAACCCAGCATGATGGCCCAGGGCAGCGCGACCGCGGAGGTGTAGAGGGAAAAATCCACCAGATTGTGGGCGGGGATGACCAGCAAGGCGACTGCCAGGTCGGGTCGACGGGGCCAGAGTCGCTTGGCGACACACAGAATCCAGACCATGGCGCCAAACCAGATGCCCAGGCCGAATACACCAAGATCGGCGAACATCTCCAGCGGCATCGAATGGGCATGAACCGGGTGATTGCCGACCGGCCACGGTACGGACTGCGCAGCCTGACCGAAGCCACCGAGGCCGACGCCGCTGACCGGGGCCGTCGACCAGACCCACAATGCCGTGCCCCAATTATCCAATCGGAGCACGAGGGGCTTCAGGCGAAGGACATCCGGCCGAAAGGCAACGACGACCGTGATTGCGACAAAACCCAGACCAAGTGCCCAATAGAGGTATCTCCGTCGTGATGCAACCAGAACCAAGGCGCACGAGCCAAGGGCCAGAAAAACGCCAACCGGAGATCTCGTTGCCACCAAGCCCACCAAACCCAGGGTGAAAGCAAGACCGAAAAAAAACCCCCTGGCATCTCGATTGATGCGGACCATCAAAATCGGCAATGCGGTCGCCAAAACAACCGCGAGATGGCTCGGAAGCAACAGCGACGCGAAGGCTCGACCCCGGTCGATACGGGCCAGGGCTCCCGCACGAAGATGTTCCGGAAGGCCCTCGATCAGAACCCTCAGGTCGTCCAACCCGCCGAGACTCTGCCACAGACCCCAGATCGCCAGGCCGATCAAGCCGAGGGCGAAGACGTCAATCATCCAGTCTTCCGGCGAATGCCTCGAGGCGACCCATATCGTTGTCATCACGGCTCCGGCCAGAAACACCTGGGCGAGCGCCTCCGACCGGTCCCACCCACCGGCCTGACCCACTACCAGGAACACCAACCAGAGGGCCGTCCACCCGGCTGAACGTCGGGCGCCGTTTGCAGACGTTCTCTCCCACGCCCAGGGGATCAGGACCACGAATGCCACGGCGAGCACCACGCCCGTCAAGGGGTGGGTTTCCACCGGTCGCCACACTGCCAGGATGCCGGCACAGACAAGGATCACGCCAGGGATCACGAATTCAGACTAACAGACGTAACCTGACGCTGAGCACTCCTCGAGGAGAACCACTGCCAGCCCGCAATCGCCATGGCCGGCAGGTAGAGAGACAGGACGACAACTCTCCAAACCCAAAGTTCCTGCCATCCCGAGGCTGGATCCCACCCACGAGCAAGACACCACCAAAGACCCATCCACGAGGTCACGACGAGGATGAACATCTGCCGCCACGTCGCCGGCACCATGAAGAGCAAGAGCTGGTCATACCAGAATCTCTGAGGAATCAGAGCCATGGAACCCAGCAACCTGCCCGAGCGGGATCGGATCAGCAGGGCGGCCCCTATCAACAGGAACCCGGGTGCTACCAACATTGGAACCCGGGCCTCATACTGCCCGAAAACCCCACTGGAAAACCACTCCACCAGCCAAGTGGGCCGAATAACGAACGACACCGCCACGACTGCGATGGCCGCCACCACCG
>JAUWTC010000082.1 GCA_030609785.1 Holophagae bacterium | reverse complement strand
TCTTCCACAGGAGCTTCCGGCTCTGCAAGCTTCTCGGCCGGTTCGTCGATGACCGCGGGCGCCGTGGACTCGGCCGATCCGTCACCGAAATCGACGCCCCTCAGGCGCTGGACCTGCTCAGCGGTCATCAACTGGCCCAAGGCGTCAAATGTCGCGCGGACGACGTTGAAGGGGTTCCGGCTCCCGACAATCTTGGTCAAGACGTCCTGAATACCCGCAGACTCCATCACCGCACGCACGCCGCCACCGGCGATCACGCCCGTACCGGGAGAGGCCGGGCGCAACAAGACGCGCGTGCCGCCCCAGCGGCCCCACACCAAATGAGGCACCGTTCCGCCGACCATCGGCACACGAATCATGTACCGTCTGGCCTGTTCGGAAGCCTTTTGAATTGCCGGCGGCACCTCTCGGGCCTTACCGGTCCCGTAGCCCACCTTGCCTTCACCGTCACCGGCCACGACAACGGCCGAAAAGGAGAAGTTCTTACCACCCTTGACAACCTTGGCTACCCGGTTGATGTGGACGACTGTTTCTGCCTGTTCAGTCTCTCGGTTGATCATCATCGCATCCCCTAAAACTTCAGACCGGCTTCACGAGCCGCTTCAGCCATCGCACGAACCACTCCGTGGTAGTTGAATCCACCGCGATCGAAGACCACGGTCTCCAAGCCTTTTTCCTTCGCACGCTCGGCGATCACCTTGCCGACCAATTTGGCCGCCTCGGAATTTCCACAGTGAGACGCGCTTCCGGAAACATCCTTTTCCAGACTGGAGGCGGCAACCAAGGTGGTTCCGGCCTCGTCGTCAATGACCTGCGCATAGACGTGGCGCAGGCTGCGATACACCGCGAGACGCGGCCTTGCGGCGGTTCCCCGAACGGTGCTCCGATACCGGCGTCTGATCCTGGCGCGGCGCTGTTTACGATCTTTGATGCGGCTCATACTGTAGCCCCCTGCTTTCCGGCCTTGATCTTGACGAACTCACCGGAGTATCGGATACCCTTGCCCTTGTATGGCTCGGGCGGCCGAAGCGACCGGATGTCCGCCGCGACCTGACCAACCTTCTGGCGATCGATGCCGCTCACGAAGATCCGATTGGCCTTGCTGTCGACCTCGATCTCGATACCCTCAGGAATCGGAAAATCGATCGGATGGGAATAGCCGAGACTGAACACCACCGACGTGGCTTGTTTCTCTGCCCGGTAGCCGATGCCGATGATGTCGAGTTCTTTTTTCCAGCCCTCGGAGACGCCGGTTGCGGCGTTGGCGATGAGGGCCCTGCTCAGGCCATGAAAGGCGCGGGTTTGCCGCTCTTCATTGGCCCGATCGAGTTGAATTTTGCCGTCCTTGACCTCAGCGTCGATGCCGGGCATCAGGTGAACCAGGATGGAGCCCTTTGGCCCCTTGACCTGGACCACTCCGTTGCCAACGTGGATGTCGACGCCGGAGGGAACCGGGATAGGCAGTTTTCCAATACGAGACATGGTTCCCCTCCCTACCAGATCTCACACAGGATCTCGCCGCCGACGCGCAGGCCGCGAGCCTGTTCGTCGGTGATGACACCCCGATTGGTTGATACCAAGGCGACGCCGAGGCCGTTGCGGACCTTGGGCAGACTTTCGACCCGGGTGTAGATTCTGCACCCCGGGGTCGAGACTCTGCGCAGGCCGTGAATCACCGGCTCGCCGTCATCGGCATATTTGAGATAGACACGAATCAGACCTTGCGGCCCTTCCTCCAGCAGCTTAAAAGTCCGAATGAACCCTTCCTGCTTGAGGATCTTGGCAATTTCAACCTTGACCTTCGACGCCGGGATATCCGCCCGGTCGTGGCGCATCATGGTTGCGTTCCGGATACGAGTCAGCATGTCGGCAATGGGATCGGTCATAGTCATGTTCGCCCCCTTTACCAGCTGGCCTTGGTCACACCCGGGAGGTAACCCTCCAGGGCGAGTTCACGAAAACATATGCGACAAAGACCAAACTTGCGCATGTAGCCCCGAGGCCGACCACAACGGCGACAACGATTACGGTGCCTGATTTTGAACTTCGGTTGTTTCAGGCTCTTTGCGATGGATGCCTTGCGTGCCACGGTCTGCCTCCCTACCGATTGGCGAACGGCATCCCGAGACCGGCCAACAGCGCACGCGCCTGGTCATCGGTGGGAGCCGAGGTTGTAATAGTGATGTTCATTCCCATGATGCCTTCGACCTTCTCGTAGTCAACCTCAGGGAAAATTAGGATGTCGCGGACACCCAACGTGAAATTGCCGCGACCATCGAAAGCACCGGGGTTGACCCCTCTGAAGTCACGGACACGAGGCAGACCGATGCTGATCAAACGGTCGAGGAACTCGTACATCCGCCCTCTCCTCAGAGTGACCTTGGCGCCGACCGGCATGCCTTCACGAAGCTTGAACGCCGCAATGCTCTTGCGGGCACGCCGCATGACCGGCTTCTGCCCGGTGATGCTTGTCAGCTGTTCCAGCGCCACGTCCAGTAGCTTGGCGTTCCGAGACGCCTCGCCGACACCGATGTTGCAGGTGATCTTTTCGACCCTTGGTACCTGCATGGGATTGGTGAGCCCGAACTCCTTTTGGAGATCGGCGAACACCGATTCACGATATTTCTCATGTAAGCGCGCCATCGTCCCTCCTAACGGTCGAGAATCGCGCCGTCGACCTTTGCGACACGGACCTTCCGTCCGTCGTCTAGAATCTTGTATCCGACACGGGTTTTCTTCCCACTGTCGGGCGAAACAACCATTACATTGGACACGTGGATCGCCCCCTCGCGCTCGACGATGCCGCCCTGGATGCGCTTTTGAGGGTTGGGCCGGGTGTGGCGCTTGATCATGTGAACGCCTTCCACCACAATCCGCTCGCGGTCGCTGTCCACCTTGAGCACCTTGCCCGTCCGTCCGGCATCCTTGCCGGCGATGACTTCCACAGTGTCGCCTTTTTTGACCTTCATCTCGGCCTCCTAGAGCACTTCGGGGGCCAGGGAGACGATCTTCATGAATTTTCGTTCACGAAGCTCTCGGGCCACGGGACCGAAGACGCGTGTTCCTACCGGCTCACGCTCGGCGTTGACAATCACAGCGGCGTTGTCGTCGAACCTGATGTAGGAGCCGTCTTTGCGGCGGGTTGCAAATCGGGTGCGGACCAAAACAGCCTTGACGACCGTTCCTTTTTCGATCTCCGAATTCGGCACCGCCTCTTTGACGGAACAGACGACAATGTCGCCGATTCCGGCATAACGCGGGGCCGCCGATCCCCCGATCTGACGAATGGCCTTCAACCGGCGGGCGCCGGAATTGTCGGCCACGTTAATCATTGTTCCCATCTGAATCATGGTCTTCTCCCCCGTCTACTGTGCCCGCTCGATGACGTGTCGCACACGCCAGCGTTTGCGTTTGGACAGAGGACGACACTCCTCAATCAGCACACGGTCACCTCGATTGCAGGTGTTCTCCTCGTCATGGGCCATGAACTTGGAGCTGGACCGCGAAAATTTGCGATAGAGCGGATGCATCACCAGGCTCTCAACTTTCACGACCACCGACTTGTCGGCCTCATTCGTTAGCACAACACCCACCTTGGTGGTCTTGCGCACCGTCTTCTTGACCTCAGTCATGGCTCGCCTCCTGTGCCCGGCTTTCACCCATCACGGTCAGCACACGGGCGATGTCCCTGCGGACCTCACGGATCTTGATCGGGTTCTCGATCTGTCCCGTCGACTTCTGGAACCGCAGTTTGAACAGCTGCTCCTCGAGGTCTCCAAGGGTCTTGTTCAACTCGGCCATCGACCGATCTCGAAGCTCTTTCGCGTTCATTCCGAGCCTCCCCTGGTGACGAATCGGGTCTTGAGCGGCAGCTTGTGGGCCGCCAACCGCATGGCCTCCTTGGCCACATCCGCCGGAACGCCTTCCATCTCGTAGAGAATCCGGGTCGGTTTGACTACGGCCACCCACTCTTCAGGATTACCCTTTCCCTTACCCATGCGGGTTTCCAGGGGCTTCTTGGTGATCGGTTTGTCCGGGAACACCCGGATCCAGATCTTGCCGCCACGTTTGACATGACGGGTCATCGCAATACGAGCGGCTTCAATCTGGCGGGCCGTGAGCCAACCGGGCTCCAACACCTGCAGCGCGTAATCCCCGAAGGCAATGGAATTCCCCTTGCGGGCAATGCCTTTGATCTTGCCCCGCTGTTGCTTGCGATGCTTGACTTTCTTCGGCATCAACATGGTTCAGCTCCTCATTTCGCCGCGCGATTGCGGGTTCGGGCACGGTGCCGCTCACCGCGATAGACCCAACACTTGACGCCGATGACGCCAAAGGTCGTGTAGGCGGTCACAAAGCCGTAGTCGATGTCCGCCTTCAGCGTATGCAGAGGCAGTCGTCCCTGCTGATACCATTCGGCACGGGCGATCTCAGCACCGTTGAGCCGGCCGGCACAACGGATCTTGATGCCCTGCGCACCGAAACGAAGCGCATTCTCAATCGCCCGGCGCATGGCCCGGCGGAATGCGATCCGACGCTCCAGCTGACGCGCGACATTGCCGGCGATCAGGTGAGCGTCAATTTCCGGACGCTGGATTTCCTGGATATTGATGTGGATATCCTGGCCGTAGCGGCGCATCAGGTCATCCCTCAGCTTATCCACCTCGGCGCCTTTGCGACCGATGATGATCCCGGGCCGACCCGACAGGATGTTCACCCGCAACTTGTTGGCCGTGCGCTCGATGTCGATGGCCGAAACCGCGGCATTGGCCAGGCGCTCCCGAAGAAAATCCCTCAGCTGCAGATCTTCATGCAGGAGGTTCGCGTATTCTTTTCCCTCGGCATACCAGCGCGAACGCCACGTATTGTTGTATCCCAGACGGAAACCGTAGGGGTGTGTTTTTTGTCCCACTTCGTCCTCCTTACGCCTCTCGCACGTCAAGTTCCACGGTGACGTGGCACATGCGCTTCAGGATCCGGTGCATTTGCACCACCTTCGATGCCGGGCGACCTCTCTTCATGCTGGGTCCGCCATCGACCGTAATCCTGGAAATGAAAACCCTATCGACATCCACGCCTGGCTGGCTCTGCTCAAGATTGGCCAAGGCCGACCGGACCAGCTTCTCCACGTCACGCGCCGCGTATTTTGGACTCAGCTGGAGTGACGTCAGGGCGGGTTCAATCGATTTGCCGCGAACCATGTCCGCGACCAACCGCACCTTGCGCGGCGAGGAACGATAATACCTGAGTTGAGCTCGTGCTGCCATCACTCCTCCTACCGAACGCCTTTGTCTTTTCTGCCGGCGTGACTACGGAAAGTCCGCGTCGGGGCAAATTCACCCAACTTGTGACCCACCATGTTCTCCGTGACAAAAACAGGAACGAATTTGTGACCATTGTGAACTGCGATGGTGCATCCCACCATGAGGGGCGTGATTGTGGAACGACGAGACCAGGTCTTGATAACTCTCCTGTCGTCATTCGACGTCACGGCTTCGATCTTCTTCATCAGATGATCGTCAACGAACGGGCCTTTGCGGATCGATCGAGCCATCTTTCTCTCCCTACTTCTTCCGACGCGAAACGATCAGACGGTCCGAAGACTTCCGACCACGCGTCTTGGCGCCCTTGGTGGGCTTACCCCAGGGGGTCACCGGATGGCGGCCCTTGTTCCGGCCCTCACCACCACCGTGCGGGTGATCCACCGGGTTCATCGCGGTTCCACGAGTCTGAGGACGGATGCCCTTCCAGCGGGAGCGTCCGGCCTTACCAATGGAAAGATTAGACTGTTCGGAGTTCCCCACCTGGCCGACGGTGGCCATACAGGAGGCCAGGACCATCCGCATTTCCCCGGAGGGCATGCGAAGAGTGGCGTACTTGCCCTCTTTGGCCATGATCTGCGCCGAGCCACCAGCCGAACGGACCATCTGGCCCCCCTTACCGGGCTTCAGTTCCACGTTGTGGACCTGGGTTCCCAGAGGGATACTCCGCAGAGGCATGGCGTTGCCCAGCCTGACGTCGACTTTCTCGCCCGCGACCACCTGATCACCGACCTCGACTCCTTCGGGAGCAAGGATGTAGCGCTTCTCGCCGTCGAGATAGTGCAACAAGGCGATGAAGGCCGTGCGATTGGGGTCGTACTCGACCGTCGCAACCCTGGCGGGAACGTCAAATTTGTCCCGCTTGAAGTCGATGATCCGGTAGCGCCGCTTGTGGCCGCCGCCCCGATGGCGCGAGGTGATGTGGCCGTCATTGTTGCGACCGGAGGATCGCTTCTTGCCCTTTGTCAGTTTTTTCAGCGGGCTCGATGTCGTCAACTCTGAGAAGTCCAGCGAGGTGACGAACCGGCGTCCCGGGGATGTCGGATTGTATTTGCGAATACCCATGCTCGACTCCTCAGATAGCTTCGAAGAACTCAGGCGTCTTTTCGCCGTCGGCCAATTTGACGTAGGCCTTGCGAACCGTCTTTCGATGACTGACGACTCGGCCGTAGCGAAGTTGAGGCTTGCCCTTCCGGTTGACGATCCGAACCCCGGAGACCCTGACGTCGAAGAGGTCTTCGACGGCATTCCGCACCTGGATTTTGTTGGCACGGCGGTCAACCTCGAAACAGATAGTGTTCTCACGCTCCTGCATCAAGGTGGTCTTTTCGGTAATGATCGGCCGCAAGATGATCTCGCGCGATTTCATGAGAGCACCTCCACGATGGAGCGGACCGATCCTTCGGAAGCCACGATCCACCGGTGGTTGAGCACCTCGTACGCATTGAGAGACCTGGCATCGATCATCTTCAATTCCGGACGATTCCGGCTGGCGAGGTCCAGGTTGATGTTCTCGATGCCGTCGACCAGCAGGACCTTCTCGCCCTGAATGCCGAGGCTCTCCAGTTGCTTCATGAAATCCTTGGTCTTTGGCCCATCGAGATCCATGGTGTCGAGGACGAGGATCCGGCCTTCGGCCAGCCGCTGACTCAGTACACCCCTGAGCGCCGCCCGTCGGGCCTTCTTGTTGACCTTCATGACGTAGGAACGAGGGCGCGGCCCGTGAACGATGCCACCCGAACGCCACAGCGGAGAACGGCGATGTCCGGCCCGCGCTCGCCCGGTGTGCTTCTGCTTCCAGGGCTTGGCGCCGGTTCCGGCGACCTCTCCGCGCTCCTTGGTTTTGTGGGTTCCGCGACGGCGACTGGCAAGGTAGGCCCTGACGACCTCCCAAACCAGGTGCTCGTTGACCTCACGATCGAAGACGCTTTCCGGCACCTCGATCTCACCGACGACCTTGTTGGTCCAGTTCTTCAGTTCAATCTTCATTGCGCCCCCTCACCCCTGAACCTTGACGATGCGGATGTAGGAGTTCCTGGCGCCGGGCACGCCACCCTTGAGGAACAGAAGGTTTCGGTCGAGATCGACCTTGACTACTTTGACGTTCTTCACGGTGATACGTTTGTTACCCATCTGGCCGGGCATCTTGACGCCCTTGAACACCTTGGACGGCCACGCCGACTGACCGATCGAACCGGGCTTCCGGTGCCAACCGGAACCGTGGCTCGCTCGACCGCCATGGTGACCGTGGCGCTTCATCACGCCCTGAAAACCGCGCCCCTTGGACTTCGCAATGACGTTGACCTCTTCATCAACCGAGAAGATGTCCGCCAGCACAGAGTCACCAGGTTTGCACTCGTCATCGCCATCCAGGGGGACCTCACCCAACAAACGGGTCGGTGGTATGCCAGCATCCTTGAAATGCCCCACAATTGGCTTGGGGGCATTACGGCGCGGTGACTGTTCCACCAGCCCGATCTGCGCGGCTTCATAGCCGTCCTTTTCGGCATTCTTGATTTGCACAACGACACACGGCCCAGCCTCGACGACCGTGACCGGCACAACGCGCCCATCGTCATCGAAGATCTGGGTCATGCCCACCTTTTTCCCGAGGATTCCGCGTATCATCTCCGGCCTCCCCTCAAGCCCCGTAGGCTTTGATCTCAACGTCCACACCGGCTGGCAACTCCAGCTTCATCAGGGCGTCGATGGTCTGTTGGGTCGGCTCGAGAATGTCCAGCAGCCTCTTGTGCGTCCGGATCTCGAACTGTTCACGACTCTTCTTGTTCACATGAGGCGAACGCAGCACGGTGAATCGCTGGATGTGGGTCGGCAACGGAATGGGTCCGGCGATTCGGGCGCCGGTCCGTTGCGCGGTATCGACGATCTCCGTCGCCGACTGATCCAGCAACCGATAGTCGTAGGCTTTCAGGCGAATGCGGATCTTTTCATTGGCCATACTTTACTCCAGGATCTCGGTGATAGCGCCGGCGCCGACTGTGCGGCCGCCTTCGCGGATTGCGAAGCGCAGTCCCACTTCCATGGCAATGGGTGTCAACAGCTCAACCTCGAGATTCGTGTTATCCCCAG
>JAUWTC010000248.1 GCA_030609785.1 Holophagae bacterium | reverse complement strand
CCCTGTGCCACGAGATCGACCACCTCAACGGAACCCTCCTGATCGACCACATCCGAGGACTCAAGCGGAAGATGTTCATTCGGAGAGTCAAGAAGCTCCAGCAAGCCGGGGCGTGGGGTTGACGAACATCCAACGCTTAACGTCCAACGTTCAACTTCGAACGGTTCGGTCGAGAAGCGCTCTCGAGGGCCGTCCGTTGCAAGACGATCACTCAGATGCATACGATCGTGATTTTTGGCAATTCCGGATCGGGCAAGTCAACTCTCGCTAGCGAAATGGCTGAAATTCTCGCCTGTTCTCATCTGGACCTGGATACGATTGCCTGGAAATGCTGGTTGCATGGATTGAGCAATATTCACGGAGAGAGGATGAGTTCTCGTTACAAGCGCATCGAAGACTCTTCGACGCCTACCCAGGGAAAAAACGTGAATACACGTCAAACGCAAGAGACGAATGACGACCACCCTCACGGGTCCTACTTCAGCGTTGGACGTTGGACGTTGAACGTTCAGTGAAGTCCCTCTCGACCTCTTCGGCCCTTTTGACCCCTTCGACCCTTTGACCCTTCGACCCCTTTGACCTCTTAAAGCCCCGTCGGCAGCCCTTTCCTCGGATCTTCGCCGTAGAGCTCACCTACCTTTCGAGCGGCATCTTCTCCAGCCGGAGACTGCACCTTGGGCACGACGATCTCGACCGAGTAGAGGTGGTCGCCAAATGTAAGGGTCTTCATGTTCTTGGCGCCCTTACCCCGCAATCGGAAGGTCCGCCCGGAGTTGGTCCCTGCGGGGACCTTGGCCCTGACGGGACCATGGATCGTCCCAACGACCACCTCAGCTCCCCTATAGGCCTCCGGGAAGGTGATGGGCACAGTCGTCCGGATGTCGTCACCTTCCCGTTTGAAAAACGGATGTTCCCGAACACTGACCCGAACGAACAGATCGCCGGCCGGCCCGCCTCGGGATCCCTCAGCACCCTTGCCCGCAACCCGGATTCGGCGTCCGTCGTTGATACCGTCCGGGATCCGAACCTTGAGCCTCTCGGTCGATACAACTGTCCCCGAGCCTCGGCACGATGAACACCGGGCCGAGTCTTCAACGCCCGACCCGTTACACGTGGTGCAACGGACCTTTCGCTGAACCGGCAACGTCACCGAAGCCCCCAGCATCGCTTCCGAAAAGCTGACCTCGACCTGAATAAGAAGGTCCTCTCCTTTTGCCGGTCCAGCGGGTCGGCGGGGTGCACCGCCGCCGAAAATGCTTCCGAAGATGTCGCCCAGATCCTGAAAACCACCCATGCCGCCCAGATCGCCGAAGTCCACGTGGACGCCTCCGCCGGTTCGTCGGCCACCCCGCGCACCGCCGAAGGGGTCGAAGCCGGCCTCGCCGGGATCGACCGAACCGAACCGGTCGTAATGCTCTCTCTTATCGGCGTCGGACAAAACCGCATAGGCCTCCTGGATCTGCTTGAACCGAGCCTCAGCCTCCGCATTACCGGGATTGACGTCAGGATGGAATTTCCGAGCCAGTTTGCGATAGGCCTTCTTGATATCCTCCGGCGTCGAGCCTCGCTTTACGCCGAGAAGTTTGTAATAGTCCGTTGCCATCAAACCTCCGAGATACCCAGCGATCGTTCGCCGGGACCCACCAAATATGAGCGAGTTCTTATAATATTGCAATTCAAAGGTTGGTAGGTAATCGGCCCTGCCTCTGCTTCGGAAGATCCTTCATCCTTCATCCTTCATCTCTGGTTCCCGCTCCGCCGGATCAGCGATACAATGCTCCCCGTGAGGCTGAACTCGGTGAACCATGCGGACTGATCGGCGGTGGCTGGCCTTTCTCGTGACCGGGTTTGCTTTGACCGCCCTGGTCAACGCCGGATGGATCACTGACTCTTTCATGAAGAGCGGAACTGCATCCAGCACTTGGATAGGCGCTCTGATCGGTCCCAAGGGCGCCATCGTGGGCAACTCCATCGCGATCGCTCTGATTCTCTGGGGATTTTTTGGGCTGTTGTCCCGCAAGAATCCTGACCGTGCTCTCGCCAGAAAGCTCCACCGGCGAGGGGACCACCGAGGTGCGGCCCAGCTTTTCCTCAAGGCCGGCAACACCGCCAAGGCCCTGAAACTCTTCAAACAGGCCGAGGACTGGGAAGGCGCTGCCGATGCGGCCACTCGACTGGGGCAGTATCGAACCGCTGCCGACTGTCTCCGCTCTGCCGGTGGTCGCCACCTCACCGAAGCCTCCCGCCTCTACCACCGGGCGGGTGACACCGAAGCGGCTCGGCTCTGTTCTCGGGAGATGGGGACGTGGTTGGAAACTCAAGGTCGATTCGACGAGGCTATCGATGCCTGGCTCCGAAATTCGGATATCAAACGAGCCGCTCACACCGCTCGCCACGCCCTGGAAAAGGGACGCCTCCGTTCCGGCCACGGCGCGTTTCGGTCCGCCCTGCGCGCCGCTCGAGAGGCCAGTGATCACACGCTGCTGGCACAGCTTTACGAGATGGAGGATGCCTGGGAGCCGGCAGCCCGTGAATGGCAGGTCGTCGGGAACTCGGCCAAGGCTGCCGCAGCCTTTTCCCGTGCAGGTCTGCTGACGGAAGCCGCCGCAGCCGAACTGGCGGCCGGCAACATGGAAAGCTCCGTTCGTTTACGGCTCAATCACCTCCGCGACCTGTATGCCCGACTGGAAAAACAGGGCTCGTCCAGCGCGATCGACGGTGAATCGGGATCCACCCTCCGCGACGACGCCGCGTCGGAGACCCAAAATCTCCTGCCCTTGCTTGAGTCTCTCGGCATGCTTCCCGAAATGATCGAGCTCCTGCGCGCCACCGGGCAGGTCGATGAGGCGGTCAGTCGCCTTGAGGCGTCCGGACAGCCCGGTTCCGCGGCCGAGTTGGCCCGGGAGGCATATCGATGGGACCTGGCGGCACCGATCCTCGAGGCGATGGCCCGCTGGGGAGAGGCGGGAGACGTGTACGAACTGGCAGGCAATCTCGAGAAGGCCGCCATGTGCGCGGAACGCGCCGGCGAAGACGAGAGGGCCCTCGGCTTGTTCAAAAGCATCGGACGAACCGCCGATGCCGCGCATTGTCTGGCACGGCTCGGCGCCCTCCAAGAGGCTCTGAGATCACTCCACCAGGAGGATATGTTGGACGAGGCCTTCAACCTCCTCTGTTCCTTCCCAGGCCCGGTCCCGGACATCCCGGATATTGTCTTAGACTTGGCGGCCCACAAGAAGGCCGCCGGCATGCCCGAAGAAGCCGTTGCATGCCTTCAACGTGCGGTCCTCGGGGTCGCACTTCAGCCGGGGCGTCTGGACCCGGCAGTAGCCCTCGCCCGAGAACTCTTCGAACTGGGAGACATCGACTCCGCCCGCGCTCAGCTCAATCGGGTTCTCAGCCACGATTACTCCTACCGACCGGCTCAGGCCCTCAAGGCAACACTCGACGCCCATCCGTCCGGGGGCGACCTGTCGGCTACGCTGCCGGCTCAAACCCCTCAGGACGCGGCGACACCTCAGATGTCAGAAGGCGCTCTCAGGTACGAAATCCGGCACGAATTGGGCCGCGGCGGCATGGGCGTCGTCTATCTTGCACGCGACACTCGGCTGGAAAGGGATGTCGCCATCAAGGTCCTCCGAACGACATCGAAAGAAGAAGCCGCAAGGTTGGAACAAGAGGCCAAGGCCTCGGCGACCCTCAACCACCCGAGCATCGTCACCGTGTACGATTTTGAGGCCGGCTTCGACGGCTACTTCATCGCCATGGAACTGGTCCGAGGCGAACCGCTGGACAAACTGAACAAGACAGCACCCGAGCGCATCCGTTCCCAACTGAGACCCCTGTTGATCAAGCTGGCTTCAGCCCTGAGCTATGCTCACAACCATCAGGTCATCCACCGTGACCTGAAACCCGCCAACATTCTCCTGACCGACGACGGCAACATCAAGATTCTCGATTTCGGAATTGCCGCCCGCCTGGATTCGGAGGAAGGCGTATCAGCCGGCGTGTGCGGAACGCCCTTCTACATGGCTCCGGAGCAGATTCGTGGCGAAGCGCCAACTCCGGCCTCCGACATCTATTCGCTTGGGGCAACCGCCTTTCACTTGGCAGCAGGCCAGCCCCCATTTGCCGGCGGCAACGTCATCGAGGCCCATCTCGAATGCACTCCACCGGATCCAAGGGAATTCGCGCCGCACCTCCCTTCCGATATCGCCACGGCAATCCTCCGGTGCCTGGCAAAGAACCCACGGGACCGCTTCCCTTCGTGCGCCGATCTCGTACAAGCCATCAAATCCGAGGTATGATCCCACGCCAAGCGTAACTCCACCCGGGGTGCCGTCAATGGAGGCCTTATGAATGTCGGACAACTGTGGGAGCGCCCGGAGACACGCTTCCTGATTCTCTTTCTCGCAATCCTCGGTATCAGCTTTACCGTCGTGGCATTGAAGCCAGTCGATCAGGCCTTTGTCCTCCCCTTTACGACATTGGTTGCCAAGATTTCAGGACACCTCCTCGTGCTGTTCGGAGAGGAGATGACCGTAAACGGATGCCAGCTGACATCCCCGAGATTCGCAGTCACGATTTACAACGGATGCAACGGTCTGATCACCAGCTTGATTTTCATCTCCGGCGTTCTTGCCTTTCCGGCCCGTTGGCCCGCGAAAATCTTTGGCGTCCTTGGTGGGCTTCTGGCGATCCAGGCAATCAACCTCGTCCGAATCATCTCCCTCTTTTATATCGGCATCTTCCTTCCCGACCTCTTCAACTCGTCCCACATATTTATTTGGCAGTCGATCGTCATTCTGTTCGGGGTCGGCCTGTGGATGCTCTGGGCCGATCGTTTCGCATCGCCCAGGACCCAGAAGAAGGACTAAACTATGGCGCGGTCCCCAGTCGCAGGCGCCTTTCTCAAGCGGCTGCCGCTAACCCTGGTCATCGCCATACTGGTGTGGCTGGCGTTGCGTCCGGTTTGGGACACGGCGGTAACCGGTTTGGCCGAGAT
>JAUWTC010000027.1 GCA_030609785.1 Holophagae bacterium | reverse complement strand
GAGTCATTTTTGTTGTTGGCTAGCCCGCCCCATACCTATTAGTTCGTTCAGGTTGGCAGCGAATTGCATCAAGACGAGACGGACCGCGGGCCCTGAAGGACCCGCCTACAGATTCGAAGTCATTATGGTTCAGAGAGTTCAGTGTAGGCGCGTCCTTCAGGGCGCGCGGATGTGCAACTCCCAACCGCCACTCGACACCGACAACCTGATTCAAGGGGATAGGTATGGGCCGAATTAGTTGGCGTTCCCTTCGGCGATCGACGGGACATCCTGGCCCGCCGGTGGGTCGGTGATCGGACCGAATTTCTTCTCGTAGAGCCTGATGTTGTGGCTCAAGGCCTTGATCAGTTGTTTGGCGTGGAACGGCGTCATGATCAGGCGGGAGACGATGGGAATGTCCTTGCGGCCCGGCAGGGTTCGGCCGAAGTCGAACAGAACCTCGGTGAAGTTGTGGGCGATGCTGACGAAATTGGTGTACTGGCCCATCGAAACCGAAGGCTCGATGGTCAGGTGTGGTTTTTGTGGTTGTTTGGGCTGGTCGCTCATGGTGGCCTCCGGGAGTGATTGTACAGGGACGGAGTACCATCGAAACATGGATCTTCTCTCCGTCTTTCGGACCGCCCTTGCCGATGACCGGCATGGTGCAACCGATGTCGAGCGGCAGCTGATCAGGAGTCTTTTGGAGTGTCGAAACAGTTGGGACCGCGAGGTACTGCTCCAGGGGACATCGTTGATTGGGGCGAATTCGCCGATGGCCAATCTCAGGCATTTGGCGGCGAACCTCAAAGAGGTCCCGGATCTGGACGAGATCGAACACCTTCTGCTCCAACGGCAGGGAGTTCTTGATCATCTGGATCAACTGTTGTCGGATGCCGGTTTCGACCTGGTGATGCCGTGTTCGGTCGTCGTCACGATCTCCCGATCTTCTGCAGTCGAGGCTGTGCTCGTCGGTGCGTTCACCCGGGGTTGGAAGGGTCGAGTCGTGGCCCTTGACGGAACCCCGTCGGGGTGTGGGCCGGCCCAGGCCGAACGGTACAGCAGGGCGGGCCTCGAGGTCAGCTCCCTTCCCGACGGCGCGATGATGGAGGCCGTCGCGGAGCCCTCTGGGCAGTCGCTGGTTCTGGTCGGTGCTGACGCCGTCGGGCCAGGCCGGATCGTCAATGCCCAGGGGACAGGTCTTCTGCTGGAAACGGCGTTGCGCCGGGGCATTTACACAGTGGTCGTGGCGGATACCGGCAAGGATGTTGGGGAAGGCGTCATCAACGATCTCCTCGTGGCAGGTCCCGTCCACAGGGAGGCTGGTCCGGGTCGGGCATGGCGCGTGTTCGAGGCCTTTTCGAGAGATCTGGTGCGGGAGAGGGTCAGCGAGCGGGGACGGGTTCAGGAGTCAGAGCTGTCAAGTGATGTGCGCGGGTCAGGTTCGGTGATCATGTGACACAATGATATGGCACCGTTCAGGGTATCTGAACGCGTGGAACAAACCGACAAGGCACTAACCTCAGGTGGAAAGTAACCGAACGATAGGCAGTTCATGAGCGCTACCAACGGGGCAGTTACATCAATCACCGGCACGTTTTCCGGACGATATCTCCTGCATCTGAGATCCGGAGTCGGAAAGGAACTCTCAGCATGATGCTCCTGCTCAGCCGACTGTTTTGCGCCATGCCCGCCGGCCTGGCTATTGCCGTTGGCCGCTTCTTTGCGTGGTTTTGGTACTGGATCCTCCCTGTGGGAAGGGCGGTGGCAGATCGAAATCTCCGAGATGCATATCGAGGTGACCTGAACCGCTCCCAGCGTCGTTGGATCGTGCGCCGCTGCATTGATATTCAGGCGATCGGGGCAGTGGAGCTGTTGCGAGCCGTAGAGTACACACGAGAGCAGAGCCTGCAATATGTGCACCAAACCGGCATGGAGCATATCGATCGGGCTCTCGAGCAGGGCAAAGGCTGCATCGTGGTTGCCTCCCATGTCGGCAGTATCGACCTCATGGGCTACAGTCAGGCCATTCTGGGCTATCCGATGCACGTTGTGGTCAAGGACATTCATTGGAAGCCGGCCCAGGACTTCATCCGGGCCCTGCGAGAGCGTACAGGCGTCACCTTGATCTCACCACGAAAGTCCGGGGACGTCATCCGGCAGACGCTGGCCGACAACAAGATCGTGGCGCTGATCATCGACCAGCATGCGAACCGGTATCGAGGTATCGTTTGCGAGTTCTTCGGCATGCTGGCATCGGTAACACCGGCGCCGGCGCGCTTCCACTTTGATACCGGAGCTCCGGCGGTGACAGCCGTCATGTACCGGCGCGGTAACACCAGTCACTTTGACATGACGGTCGAGCCCTTTGAGATGGAGCGGCCTCACGGTGAGCTGGACTTGGACATTCGTCACAACACAGAGCGTCTCACGGCCATCATCGAAGGTTGGATCCGCAAGGACCCGGGCCAGTGGTTATGGCTGCACAAACGCTGGAAGGTGCATGAAAACCCAGAGGGCTGGGAGATTCCCGAAAAGCTGCGGCACCTTGTGCGGGACGCTGATTTGCAGCTGCCGGGCTAGTTCACCTCGACGAGGTAATCGCCTCAGGCTGAGTGACCGGACGACAAGCAGTTCATGAACGCTACCATCGGGACTGTTACCTCAACCACCGTAACCACCGGGAATTTCAACCGAACCAAGGTGGTCAATGTACTGAATCCGGCGGCGTCCCACTGGAGCGCCGCCTTCGATTTAGAAAGTACTACCGACGTTTCATCGCGATAGTGGTTGCGTCGTTGGTGCGGGAGTCGATGACGGAGGCAGAAGCGAGGACGCCTTCGCCGGAGGTCACCGTGACGGTGGCGAAGCCCCAACCGAGGTCGGATTGGCCGAAGCGTGACGAGAACGGCTGCAGGTCCTGCACCGTCTGGCCGGAAGGCACCGTCAGCGTATATCTGCCGACTTCCATTCCAGTCGTACGATAGAGAACAATGCTGACCTGAGCACTCATGGGACTCGCGTTGGTCACACTGATATTACTGCGATAGGTCCCGGTGAGCTGGCGAAGACCGAGTAAACGTGCAGACTGACCCGCGACGAGGCCTCCACCTTCGCGGCCGTCGAGGAACTGTCCCACGGTGCCCTGACCGGAATCACTATAGGTGCGCGAAATGACCTCGAGCGGCTGGTCCGAGCAGATCTCGAGAGATCCTACGCCGGTGATTCCCATCGTGGCGACCACGTCTTCGAGCACAAGTTGGGTCATCGGCCCAGCCTCGGTGCTCCAGGATGAGACGCCGTCTTCGCTGTGCAGATTCAGCTGGATGTTGGCTTCCATGCCCATGGTGTTGTGGGCCACCAGGTCGGTGTGCCAGTGGCTGCCGGCCGCACCGGCGGTGTTGGCGGCAAGTTCAACCCACGTCGTATAGGGACCGGCACACGCAACTGGACCGACGCCCCCGCTGGAGCCCTCGCCGCTACCGTCACCACCGAGGTCCTGGGTGGCCTCAGAGGCAAATACCGGAGCGAGACGGTTCGGCTGCTCGGGGATGAAAGGAATACCGTCGCCATCGGAGTCGCCACCGATTTCGCCGGTGGCATCTCCCTCGGCGAGCTGCATGGCGCGGGTTGCCGAGTTCCAGAAATCGACATAGATCGAAGTGGCTTCAGTCTTCTCGCCGACGAGGCGGGCTTCTCGCAGAGCGCCGGACAGAGCAGCAACGACCTTCGGCGTGTAACGCGCGACTGAGGCGCCTTCGGTCGTGCGGAAGCCCTTGTGTTCCGGCACCCAGAAATGGGTGATCAGGTAGTCGTAGCCCGAGTTTGCGGCGCCAAGGTACGTCTCGTCACCGGTTGCCATGTAGGCCGCATAAAGGCCGCGCAACGCGCCGGCCTGGGCCATGGCCCCCTTGGAGTCCATGAACGGACTACCGTCAACAAAGGCGCCGTTGTAGAAGCCACCCATCGGGTCCGAGAGGTGGGCGAGGATGAAATCGGCCTGAGCGGTCAGTGCGCTGGTGGCGGCGTCCTCAAGCGGCGTTCCGGCAAACTCGGGTACAAAGCCTGCAAGGACCATCACCGTGTAGCCGGCATTGAAAGATGAAATGCGGTCGCCACGCAGGGCCGATCCATCAACCAGGTTCGCGGTGTTCGTGAAAGTGCCGGCGTCAGCGTCGAAGTGCATCGCCATCAGATTCATGAAAATCACCTTCGAAGCGCCCTTCATCAGGTCGAAGGGCCCCGGCATTCCGGTGGCCGCCATATCGGCAGGGAAGGGATCACCGTCGAATACCGTGTGGTAGGCGGTGTGGGCGGATGAAGAATCGTTGGCCGGATCCATCATGTTGGCGAAACTCTCGGCGCCCCACAACAGGGAGACCTGGTCAAAGAGCCAGCTCGCAGGATCAACAACCGTATAGGTCTCGGGCCGCGGCGGAAGCATCACACCATCGATCGGCGCCTCCTCGACCCCGATGAGGTGGGGGAAGTAGCGGATTCCTGCGGCTGGATCGTAGGTCATGGGATCAACACCGCCGAGATCGGAGCCGTCATACGCAAGGTTGGTAAGGATGTTCTTCACCTTGTTGATCGCCTCGGCGGTCAGCACCTGGCCCACGAAGCCGTCGAGGTCATCACCGCCGTAATAGACACCGTTATCCGGGTCGAACATGGGTTCGCCGGGAAGATCCGGCGAAACAACACCGTCGGGCTCAATCCCCTCACCGTCTGCGTCGTGATAGCCGCCCAACATGTCCTGGGCCCACAGATACTGCTTCATCAGCGTTTGGCCCATCGCGCCCGGCGACAGCTGCATCGTCATCGAAGAGCGGTCCCATCGCAGGGTGGAAAAATCCTGCCCGAAGTCCGGGTCAGGCTCCTGGGCATAACGTGGCGTTCCACTGATGAACTCGCCGAACTGGGGCCAGGGATTGGCGGGCGGCATCTGGTTGGCGAGCATACCGAAGTGCATCACCATCTTCATCAGAACGTCGTCTTCCATGAACCCGTTGGCCATGCCACCGGTATACATACCGTCGGTTTCCGGGGGCTCCATGGCGGCCATCTCACCGATGACCGGCGCCCACATCATGTGCAGGCCCATTCCCGAACGGGCAATCACCACGCCGAGCTGGTAGCGGGAGTACTCGTAGTTCTCGATGCCGAGAACGTAAGCGATTTCATCGGGCTGACCCGGAGCAAAGGGGTCGAGGATATCGAGATCATAGCCAATAGCCTCGGCGTAGGGCTCACCACTTTCGTTGATCTCGTTGGCGAGCAGCATCTGGTCGACGGTCAGATAACTCGAACTGTCGGTGACCAGGACCTGAGCAAATGTTGGAATGGACGTGACCACCGCAAAAAGGGCGGTCAGAGGAACGGTGCGAACTCTTTTCATTGGGCTCTCCTTATGCAACAGATTTTTAAAACGCGACGCATTCTCACTCCAATTTGCCGCAAAATGAAATTGGTTACACGGAGACCGGGAGTTCTGACAATTGGTGAGAAGCGTGGGTCACCTGAGCGCAATGGAATTGCCTGCTCATCTTCCCGCCGGTGGTACGCCAGCTATCCCTGCCCCGGTGGCTGATTCCTGATCCCCGAATCCCCGCCCAGCGACCATGCTCTGTGATAAAGTGCTCGCCGTGCGTCATTTACTGGTCTCTACTGTTGCCGTATTTCTCTGTTGTGTCGTGGGTTCTGCCGCATGCGCGGCTAATGAACCCCGTTCTATCGAGGCATTGGATGGGCTGCGTGGCGGCGCCAAGGTCGATGCGTTGGTCGACCTCGTCGTCGAGCACCAGCGGGCCCTGATCAGCCTCGATGCCGGCTTTGTTCAGGACAAGATTTCGGAGTTACTCCTGGAGCCGGTGACCTCGAAGGGTCGGTTTCGGTTCAAGGCCCCGGACCGGGTTCGGTGGGACTACGAGTCACCGGACCAGATGATCGTGGTCTTTGCAGGGGAGACGCTGACGACCTTCAGGCCGGACGACGAAGTTGCCGAGAGGATCACGGTGCCCAAGAAGCATCGCCGATTCGTCAGGGTCCTTGCCGGAACCCAACCGTTGGATGAACTCAGGGCCCAGTTCAGCATGACCCTGTCGGATCAAGATACGCCCAATGCCCTGGTGCTGACGCTGAAGCCCATTCACCGAACCCTCAAGCGGAAACTTGCCCAGGTGCGACTGGAAATTGACCGAATCCTGTTGTTGCCGGTCGTTGTCGAGTACCACGAGGCTGACGGGGATTCGACCCGCTACGAATTCATTGACCTCAAGCCCAATGCCGAGGTCCCAGATGAAGTCTTCGAACTGGAACTGGGCGCCGACGTTCGCGTTAATGACATCAAAGTGTCCGACTGATTGTGACGGCCCTTCTCCCCTTTAGCGTAACCCATGAAGACCCGACCACCACGGCTCGGGCTGCTTCCCTGACCACGCCTCACGGAGTGGTCGAGACCCCGGCCTTCATGCCGGTCGGCACCTGCGGGACGGTCAAGGGTGTCGCGGGTTGGGAGTTGGACCGATTGGGACCTCAGATGGTCCTGTCGAATACCTACCATTTGGTGCTGCGTCCGGGAGTCGAGCGACTGGTCCAACTTGGCGGCATCCACCGTCTGATGGGCTGGGACGGCCCAATTCTGACCGATTCGGGCGGCTATCAGGTCTTTTCCCTGGCGGCTGGGCGGGCGCTGGATGAAGAAGGCGTGGTGTTCCAGTCACACATCGACGGCAGCGCTCATTCATTTTCGCCGGAGTCGGTCGTTGACGCCCAGGCGGATTTCGGCGTCGATGTAGCCATGGTTCTCGATGAGTGCCTGCCGTTCCCGGCGGAACCGTCGACCATCGGTCCCTCCGTCGACCGGACCATCAGGTGGGCCCGGCGTGCCCTGGTCAAAGCGGAGGAACGACGGGAGTCCGGTGGATGGGCCGGAGGGCTCTTCGGTATTCAGCAGGGCTCGGTCAACCCCGAAATCCGACGCCGTTGTAGTGACGAGCTGGCGTCGATGGCCTTTGACGGTTATGCGATCGGGGGCCTGGCGGTCGGTGAACCAACCGAGGTTCTTCACGAGGCGGTGGATTTCTGCGCGCCGATGCTCCCCCGTGATCGCCCCCGGTATCTGATGGGGGTCGGTTATCCGGAAGACCTGTTGCACGCGGTGGCCTGCGGTGTGGACCTCTTCGACTGCGTTTTGCCGACCCGGTCGGCCCGTACCGGAAAGGTGTTCACGTCACGGGGTGAGGTGGTGATAAAAAACGCCAGGTGGGCGGATGACGACACACCTCTGGATCCCGATTGCGGCTGTCCGACCTGCGCCCGGTATTCCAAGGGCGCATTGCGGCACTTTTTCATCTCAAAAGAGGCGACGTCGGTCGTGTTGTTGACGATTCACAACCTTTCCTTCTTTCTCTCCTTGATGCGAGGGGCTCGGGAGGCTATTATGGCGGGCCGCTACGGCGAGTACCGGGATCGATATCAGTCGAGTCGGAAGATGGGGCCAAGAGATTGAGCCCCACGGAGGTAACAATGGGAGCAGAAGCAGCGGGTGGAAGCCCATTCGGCATGATGTTGCCGCTGTTGCTGGTGCTGGCGGTGTTTTATTTCATCGTCATCCTGCCGGCGAAGAAACAGCAGAAGAAGAAGGATTCGTTGATTGCGTCCCTCAAAAAGGGCGACCGGGTGGTGACGTCCGGTGGCATCCATGGGACGGTGGCCAACGTCGAGAACGACACGGTAATGGTCAAGGTCTCAGAGAACCAGAAACTCAGAATCAGTAAGAGCGCCGTGGCCGGCCTGGCCGACGGTGAAGGCGGGTCCTGAAGACACAGTGAGTGTGCTCGTACCGCGGCCGGACCACGGTCGTACGGTCTGAGCCTGCCTTGAGTGGAGGCGAGAGTGGACAAGAAGATTATCTATCGAATCGTGCTCATCCTGGTCGTGGTGGGTCTGGCCGCATGGTCGATCTACCCGCCCTCAGAGCGCATCAATTACGGACTCGATCTTTCAGGTGGTGTTCACCTGGTCCTCCAGGTCCAGACCGATGACGCCATCAAGGCCGAGTTGGACGATGCATCGCTGCGGTTGGCCTCGGTCGCCGAAGAGGAGGGCATCACTTTGGGGACCGTATTGACGGACCCGGACAATCAGAGCCTGACCTTTGATGTCCCCGCAGGCGCCGATCGAGCAGTCCTCAGCGAGATCGCGCTCGACTACTTCGGCGACTACGACGTCCAGCGTGGCGCCGACTCGTGGACTTTGAAGTTCAAGGCCAACACCGAGAAGATGATCAGGGACCAAGCGGTGCGCAAGGGGTTGGAAACGATCAACAATCGGATCGACGAGTTCGGCGTGGCCGAGCCCCGGATCAACCGCCAGGGCATCGATGGTGACCGGATCTTGGTGCAGTTGCCCGGCGTTGACGATCCCGAGCGGGTCAAGGACATCATCTCCAAGACCGCGTTTCTGGAGTTCAAAGAGGTGCTTGGCGGTCCCGCGCCGGATCGTGCAAGCCTTATGCAGGCGACCGGTGGCACCCTGGCGCCTGGCACCGAGATCCTCCCCGGCACCCGGACGAGTTTCGAAGGAGAGGCCGTTGGGCGGGATTTCTACCTTCTCAAGAAGGTCGCCGTGGTCACGGGTCGTGAGTTGCGAACCGCACGCCGAAGCCAGGACGAATTCGGCCAGGCCAATGTGCGTTTCGACCTGGTGCCCTCCGCGGCTGACAAGTTCGGCGCCTTTACGGAGAGTCACATCGGCACGCCGATGGCGATCATCCTGGACGGCCGAGTGATGTCGGCCCCGGTCATCCGGGCCCGTATCACGGATTCCGGCGTGATCGAGGGCAACTACTCGATCGACGAAGCCGAAGACCTCGCCCTGGTCTTGCGGGCAGGCGCGCTGCCGGCAAGGCTGATCTATTTGGAAGAGCGGACGGTCGGTCCGTCGTTGGGACATGATTCGGTGGTCCGGGGACTCCGGGCAATCGTAGCCGGACTGGTCCTGGTCATGGTGTTCATGGTGATCTATTACAAGCTGAGCGGCATCAACGCCGTCTTGGCCCTGATTCTCAACCTGTTGCTGTTGATGGGTGCGATGGCCTATTTCGGAGCCACCTTGACCCTTCCCGGCATCGCCGGCGTGGTCTTGACCATCGGCATGGCCGTTGACGCCAACGTGCTGATTTTCGAGAGAATTCGTGAGGAACTCAGGGTGGGCAAGACCGTTCGCGCGGCGATCGACACCGGATTCGGGCGAGCCTTCGGGACCATCCTCGACGCCAATATGACGACCTTGATCGCGGCCCTCTTTCTCTTCCAGTTCGGGACAGGTCCGATCAAGGGCTTTGCGGTGACCTTGTCAATTGGAATTCTGGCCAGCATGTTCACGGCGGTCTTCGTGTCGAGAACGTTATACATGGTCGTGATGCACGGTCGAGACCGCGTGCAGACCCTGAGTGTGTGAGCGAGGCAACCATGCGCATAATCGGTGATACCCATATTCCATTTCTCTCCTACAGGAAGATCGCTCTGGGACTTTCCATGGCCGTCATCCTGGCGGGAGTGGCTTATATGTTCTTCGGCCCCGGACTCAACCTGGGCATCGACTTCATCGGCGGAACCCAGGTGACGGTCAAATTTAATGATGCGCCGGACCTCGATCGAATCCGCGAGGCCATGTCGACGATTTCGGCGGCAACGCCGGAAATTCAGCGATTCGACGAGGTCGAAAAGCACGAGATCCTGATTCGCATCGAGAACCCCGGGGATGTCGAAGGCGACTTCACCAAGCCGATCCTCGACGCCCTCCACCAGGAATACGATTCAGGGCTCAGTGGGCGGTTTGACCTCAATACCCAAGGTGCCAGGGAGTTGGCCAATCGCCTCTCGGAGGCCGATCCCGAGGGCATCCTGGGCGATGCCGAGAGCCGTCGAGAGCATTACCAGACTCAGGCACGGGCCGTTCTCGAATACAGGAAGCTCCAAGGGATGTTCGCATCGGTTGACGCCCTCGACAAGGTTGAGGGCCTCAGTCCCGAGGTCTTGGCCTACATCAAGACCATTGCCGGCGCAGGTGAGTTTGCCCTGCTCGGGGCGGAAAACGTCGGGCCGACCGTCGGCGCCGACCTCAAGAACAAGGCACAGTTGGCGATGGTGTTCTCGCTGCTCGGCATGTTGGCCTATATCTGGCTGCGGTTTCAGCTGCCCTACGGAATTGGGGCGGTCGCGGCCCTCTTCCACGATGTATTGATCACTTTGTCCGCGTTGGCGCTGTTCCATCGTGAGATCAACCTGCCGACGATTGCGGCCCTCTTGACCCTGGTTGGGTACTCGGTCAACGACACCGTCGTCGTTTTCGACCGGGTTCGGGAAAACCTCAAGCTCCACCGGGGTGAAGATTTGGAGAAGCTGATGGATAATTCGATCAATCAGACCCTCTCCAGGACGTTCATTACCTCGGGAACGACTCTGATGGTTGTCTTGACCCTCTACCTCTTCGGTGGCGACGTCATCAACACGTTCGCCTTCGTCCTGTTGATCGGCATCATCGTCGGTACCTACTCTTCGATCTTTGTTGCGTCGCCGGTCGCGTTGGGCATCAACAAGATCCTGGTGGCACGGCGTCGCCGGAAACGTCAGCGCTGACCCCAACCCTTTTTGAGTTATCACCCCGGGTTCGCCCGGGGTTTTTCTTGTTCTGGCCGCATTGATGTCGTTTTCCAAATTTGGCAAGAGGTTCACCCGACCCTTGCGTATCGCTGAATGTTTCAAGTTCGAAACTGTTCATTTGAATTATTGACCAAAAGAAAATACTTGACAGTCACGTTTCATTTTTGTAGCATCGCCAGGTATTGGAGATTGGCATGGCAACGACGACCGAACCGACACAGTGGGATTTCAGTACCGGGGAGCTGCCCTTCAGGGACCAGCTCTACAAGAGCGCCTTGCGAATGACTCGTTCGGCTGAAGATGCAGAGGATCTGATTCAAGAGACCTTTCTCAAGGCCTACAAGTACTATGGGCGGTTTGCAGAGGGCACCAACCTCAAGGCCTGGTTGTTCAAGATCATGAAAAACACCTTCATCAACACCTATCGGAAGCGCAAGCTCCAGCCGACCAAGGTGGATTTTGACGATGTGCGTGAGGGTCTTGAAGAGACCTTGACGGAACGGAGCTCGGTGGTCAATGCCAACCCCGAGGAGGGCTTTCTCTTCGACGAAGTCGACCACGAAGTTCGAGAGACGCTGGTCGCGCTTCCATACGACTACAAAATGGTGGTGTTATTGGCCGATCTTGAAGGCTTCGCCTACAAGGAAATTGCAGAGATTCTCGAGGTGCCCGTCGGAACCGTTATGTCCCGCCTGTACCGTGGGCGTCGGATGATGGAGAGAGCCCTTCTGAGCTTCGGCAAACGCTACAACTATCTTGCGACGGCGCCCGAAAAGCTCCGTGACGGCGAGATCGATGTCAGCGAATATTTCGGGACCGGAGCGGAAGTCGCCCTGGCCTCCTGAGCTGATTCACCCAATCATTATGACGGCCCGCGTTTGCGGGCCGTTTTTCTTGTATGATCCAATGCTGGAGACGAGTGCGACGAGCCGGAGGTTGGCGTGGGCGATCAGAAATCGATGATGGTCATTGGCGGCCAGTGGGGCGATGAGGGCAAGGGTAAGGTCGTGGACCTTTTGTCCGGGGCCTTTCCGGCGGTCGTTCGCTACAACGGTGGCCACAATGCCGGCCACACCGTCCGGGTCGGAGAGCGTCGTTTCGCGCTGCACCTGGTGCCCTCAGGCATCATTCACCCTGATTCACGCTGCTACATGGCTGCCGGATTGGTCATCGACCCCACGGCCTTGCTGGTCGAGATCGACCGTTTGCGGGACGAGGGCATAGAGGTCGAGGGACGCCTTTGTCTTTCGCCACGGGCCGCAGTCCTCCTGCCGACCCACCGAGCCCTGGATCTGGCTCGAGAGGGGTGTCGGGGCGAAGACAAGATCGGTACCACTGGGCGCGGAATCGGGCCCGCCTACCAGGACATCGCTCAGCGGCGCTGTCTTCGGGCTTGGATCCTGGCGTCGCCCGAGAAGCTGAAAGAGGCTGCTCGAGGCTTGATGGAGCAGCACAACGCGGAGTTGACG
>JAUWTC010000186.1 GCA_030609785.1 Holophagae bacterium | reverse complement strand
GCGGTGCCCTCCTTCAAGGCCCGGGCCGCCGCCTTCGACATTGTCGCGGATGAGATCTCGGTGTTCGACCTCCCCTGGCTGGAGGCAGGACCGGCAACTCTGATGGTCCTTCGAACAAATCTGGCCCGCGGTGTGCCGGGAAGAGACCACCTGGTCTGGGAGGTCGAGGTCGGCGACGGACGGGCCTTTCGGGAGATCCTCTACCTCGATGCCCACCACGGCAAGATCGTCGACCGGATCTCCGGTATCCACACGATTTTTCGGCAAATCCACCAGCAGATCTTCGACAACACCCTGTGGCGCGAGGGTGACGACTTTCCCTACACCGGTTCGGACGAGGACACCAACGAAGAGGTCAACGAACTGATTCTCGGCAGCCTGGACATCTACACCCTGTTCGCCAATCTCTCCGACGGCGATTTCCTCTCGTGGGACGGACACCATGCGGCGATGCACTCGATTCAGGATTTCCAATACGACGACTGTCCCAACGCCTTCTGGAACGGCAGTACGACCAATTTCTGCGTCGGCATGGTTGCCGACGACATCGTCTCCCACGAATGGACCCACGCCTACACAAGGTCGACCCACAACCTCCTCTATCGATTTCAACCCGGGGCCATCAACGAGGCCTACAGCGACATCTACGGCGAGATCGCCGACCGCCTCAACGGGCGCGGATCGGATGTGCCGGACGTCCAGCGGAACGACGGAGCGTGCCCTTCGATCAACGGCTCCCTCCGCTGGCAGATCGGAGAAGACTCGATCTTCGGCACCTTCCGTGACATGTGGAACCCAGCCTGCTTCGGCGACCCGACCCGGGTCTCAGACCGTCGGTATGAATGTGGCGAGGACGATAGCGGCGGCGTTCATACCAACTCCGGCGTTCCCAACCACGCCTTTGCGCTGGCGACCGACGGCGGTGGGTTCAACGGCTTTGAAATATCGGGTATCGGTCTGACCCGGTCCGCCCACATCTGGTGGCGGGCGATGAGGTACTACCAGGTGCCGACGACGGATTTCCCCGATCACGCTGATTTGATCGAACTGGCCTGCGAGGACCTGATCGGCGCAGATCTCACCGATCTCGAGACCGGCGACATCAGCCCGGACCGCATCGCGGCGACCCACTGCACCGATGTGGCCGCGACGATGACTGCGGTAGAAATGCGTCTGCCGCCGGACCAGTGCGCATTCGAACCCCTCCTGGCCTCCTCTTCCCCTTCATTCCCAGGGTCCCGGGTGATCTTCTCGGAGGACTTCAGCACCGACCCAATTTCCGGTGACCCGGCCTGGAGCGTTTCAAACGTTGGCGTCTACGGCGAGTACGATCCCCGTGACTGGGTATGGGTGAGCGATCCGCCGGAAGGGAGTGACGGCGATGGCGCCGCCTTCGCCATAGACTCCGTCTTCATCGGCGACTGTATTCCAGGCAGCGACGACCAGTCCGGCGTGATGTATCTGGATAGCCCACCCGTGACGATCCCCCCAGACAGCCGAGAGGTGTTCCTGGTGATCGACCACTATGTCGCCACCGAAGGGAAATGGGACGGCGGCCTGATCGAGGTCTCAGTCGAGGGCCGACCATTCCTCGAGATTCCCCTTGACTCCTTCCGCTTTAATCCCTACCGATCGACCCTGGAGAGCAATACCAACGGCAACGACAACCCCCTCGCAGGACGATGGGCCTTCAACGGTGCGGACGGCGGCTCCGTTCGGGGCTCGTGGGGCCAGACCCAGGCCTCGCTTCAAGGCATGGCAGCTCCGGGCGAAACAGTCGTCATCCGCTTTGCCTTCGGCGTCGACGGCTGCAACGGCCTGGACGGCTGGTACCTCGACCGCGTCCAGCTGATCGAAAATGGTCCTCCGCCCCGGCAGGGCGCGGGCCGCTCTGGAGGGTGATGGGACATCCCTGTAAATTGTAGGGGCGGGTCCCTGTGCCCGCCCCTACAGATTCCAGCGTCTCAGCTACACTGCCTTCCGTGATCGACACGTCTCCAGCCCGACCCACCAACCGCTGGTTGCTCCTGTTCTCCGCGGTCGTCAGTTTCTTCGCCGTGGCGACGACCTTCTTTGCAGTGCCGCCGCTGGTGCCGGAGCTGACTGCCCACTTCGGCCTCAGCAACTTTCAGATCGGCCTCCTGGTGGGCTCGATCGCTATTCCCGCTATTTTTCTTTCGATCCCTCTGGGCGCAGCCATTGACCGGTGGCCGCCGCGGGCGGCCGGTAACGCCGGTCTGCTGGTCATGCTGATCGGGGCATCCCTGTTTGCGGCAGCGCCCAGCTACGCCTTCCTCCTGATCGGACGCCTGCTCTTCGGCTTTGGTGGCCTGGTGATGAATCTGCTCCTGGCGAGGTTGCTGACCGAGGCTTTTTCAGGACAGCAGCTGGCCCTGGCGATGGGCATTTTCATGGCGGTCTACCCGGCGGGGATGATCTCGCTCTTCTCGTCCCACTCCCTGATGCTCGATGCCTTCGGTTGGCGCGGCGAACTGGCGGTCCTGGCGGCGTTGACCCTCTTGGCCATCCCGCTCCACAACCTCGCCGTCCCCAGGCACAACAGAAAACAACCCTCTCCAGAGGCCCCAACCACAAGCAACGATTCGGCCGTCGGTCGGCCCTTGATCATGCTCTCAGTGGCATGGATGCTGTTCTTCGCCGCCTTCGCCTCGGTCCCGACCTTCGCCCCACAATGGGTCGGCGGCGGGCAGCGGGGCCTGACGACAGTCACTCTGATCATGTGGATGGCGCTGGTCCTCAGTCCGGTGTTCGGAGCCGTGATCGACCGCGCAGGGCGGCCCGCGGCATGGGTCTTCGGCGGTCTGGTGCTCCTGGCATTGACGCTGGGCCTGATGGCGATCGGAGCGGTCAGTGCAAGTGTCGCGATGATCCTGGTCGGAGTGTGTGCGGCGGCCGTGCCGACAGCGACCTACGCCCTGCCGGCGCGAATCGTTCCCGCTGCACGAGTGGGCTTTGCATTCGGCTTCATCACGGCCTTCTCCAATCTGGGGACAGTCGTCGGCCCCCCGGTTGCCGGCGCCATTCTCGACGCCACTGGTGACTGGTTCCTGATGTGGATCGTTCTGGCTGCTCTTGCCGGTCTCGGGGCCACCGCAGCAGCCCTGATCAGGCCGAATACCATATGAAGAAAAAAGGGTCATGGGGCAGGATCGTCCGTCACCCGGCGACCTGGGTGTCGACCACCTACTTCGGCCAGGGCTACCCCTACGCCGTGGTCCACCAACTTGCCGAGGCCATCTTCAAGGAGTTGGGCGCCAGCCTCCAGATGATCGGCCTGACCTCGCTCTTTCACCTGCCATGGAATCTCAAGTTCCTGTGGGGGCCTTTCCTCGATCGTTATGCGACCAAGCGCTCGTGGCTCGTACGGATCGAGATCGCAATCACCGTACTCCTGGTGCTGCTGGCCCTTTCGACAACTCTGACTCACATTCTGATCACCACGTCGATTTTGTTCACGATCCTGGCCTTCTTTTCGGCGACGCATGACATCGCGATTGACGGCTACTACCTCGAGGCTCTGGACACCGATGACCAGTCAAAATACGTCGGCTTTCGCGCAATGGCCTTCCGCGTTGCGGTCTTCCTGATCGCCGGCCCTGTCTTTATCTTCTATGATGACTGGGGGTGGTTCCCAACCCTGCTGGTCGTCGCCCTGGTGATGCTGCTCTTGACGCTCTATCACCTGATCTTCCTCCCTCGAATCGAGACCGAAGAACGCACTTTCAGCGATCTTTTCTCAAGGATCCTGACCTTCAAGACCCTTTTGATCGGCATCGCAGTGTCCATCGCCATTGCCGGGATCAGGTTCCTCATCGGCTCCGGCCCTGTCCAAGACACGATTTCCGGCTCTCCCACCCTCAACACAATCTCCGCCAGTGGGTGGATCGGCCTTGTGTTGCTGCTCGCCCTGTTGGTGCTCGTCGCCTTTGTGCCCTTCCTCAAGCGCCGCCTCTCAGAGAGTCGGTCGTACTACGCCGGCGCCTTCGTCGATTTCCTCGACCAACCCCGCATCGGCGTCATCCTGGGATTCGTCATTTTCCTGCGCACCGGCGAGAGCTTCCTGCTCAAGATGCGCTACGCCTTCTTGCGCGAGATCGGAATGACGCCCGGAGAGTTCGGCTGGGCCAACAGCCTTGCCATCTGGGCCATGATCGTCGCGACCATGATCGGCGGCTACCTGATTTCAAAACATGGTCTCAAACGATGGATCTGGCCGTTCATCCTTGCCCAGAACACGCTCAACCTGCTCTATATGGGCCTGGCCGGTCGTTACGAACACTTGATCGGCCACCCCGAACTGGGATTGCCGAACTTCAGGCTTCTGGCCGGCGTCATTACTCTGGAGAACGTCGGATCCGGCTTCGGCACGGCGATCTTCATGGTCTACCTGATGCGGTGCTGCAAGCCGGGCCACAAGGCCGCCCACTACGCGATTCTCTCGGCCTTGATGAGCGTCAGTTTCACGCTATCCGGGGTCTTGAGCGGTTTTATCGCCGATGCCTGGGGATTTCAGACCTACTTCGCCTTCACCTTCGCCGCCACCGTGCCCGGCATGGCGTTGATCTTCTTCCTGCCGTATCTGGATGGGAGGTCCGCCGCGGACGTCAGGTAGGGAGAGTCGATTCATCGTAGGGGCGGGTCCCCGTGCCCGCCCGTGCCTGACAAAAGGGGCGCGTCGGTCTTGGCGAGACCACCGGACGGCAGCACAAATCCGGATTCGCAAATTTTCGGATGTGGAGTCATCTCCAACAAGGGCGGGCACGGGGACCCGCCCCTACAAACGCTTCAACTCTGCCGTCACCAGGTCCACGCCGACATATCACCCGTCTCGAATCCGTCGGCGAACAGCGGCGGTGTGACGTCGGGTACGTGCATGACAATACAGTGCACCGCGCCGGAACTGCCGATGATGCTCGAGCAATCGACCGGCACGATCTGCCGTTCGGGGAAGATCGCTTCAAAAGTCGCCACAGCCTCGGCGTCCTGGTCAGTGTATGCGCCATAAAACTGACAAGCCAAAACTACCTCGTTGAGAACGACCGAGTTGGTGTAGGTGTAGTGCGTCCCCCAAGGCCCAGTGGACCACCCGGGCATCCGATGGACCGTGTAGCCCCGACCCTCAAGCAGGGTCACCGCATCTTCAGTCACCGTGTGGACTTCGGTATCACTCACCGGATACTCGCCGATGATCACCTCACGGTCGGCCACTGGCAGCATCCACATGTCGATGTGCTGGGTCCAGTCGTACGATTTGGGGAACGGTGGCAGGATCGTCAGATCCAGGCCTTCGTAGTCCATAAACAGGTCCTCGACGTCCTGTGCGCTCAAGCCCGAATTCTCGTCGAGGATCAGCTCGGTCATAAATGCCTCGCCGTCACCGAAGAGATGAAAATTCCCACCGCCGTGCACCAGAGGAATGTCGTACTGCGGCTCAGACCACAGGGGTGCAATATGGTCCGGGAAGGCGTTGTCGTCGGGTCGGCTTCGGTTGTAGGTGTGATCGACGATTGCCCGCGATCCGTCTTCCGAGATGAAACGCGGACCGTAATCCCGAATCCACACACTATCGGCGCTGTAGATGATGAACTCGACCTGGCCCATATTGGCTCCTGCCCCGGAAAGCGTCGTCGTCGCCGAAGACTGGAGGCCGGAACTGACGACGACCCAAACAGTTGTATCCGTGCCGGTAGTCACCGCAACCGTCATCTGGGTCAGCAATGGGTTAAATGAGCCCCACCTGATCAACATACCGTCGTTGAGTTCGTACTCCGCAGGGGTCGTCACTGTTCCGGTCGGTGGCGTCAATGGAATGCGCGAGGCCCAATCCAGTATCGGCACCGTTTCTCCCGGGGCCAGCCCTCGAGGCAAGGGGTTGGGAATGTCGTCGACGAT
>JAUWTC010000416.1 GCA_030609785.1 Holophagae bacterium | reverse complement strand
CTGAAGGAACGGGTCTCGGGTCCGACCTATCGGGCAGAGGTCCAGGCGGCCGCGGAGACCTTTCGATTTGAGTTGGATTCGGCGAAGGAGAGACGATGAAGAAGACATGGCAAACGGCCCTGGTCGTCGGGGCCTCTTCGGGTATCGGGGCTGCCCTGGTCAGACGTTTGGCCGCTCAGGGTTGCAGGGTGGCGGCCGTGGCGAGGCGACACGACGAGTTGGAGAAATTGGCGGTGGGGGCCCGCACGGCCGGTGGGGGCGGAGAGATGCTGCCCTACGTCGCAGACGTCCGTGAGCCCCAGTCGGTTCCGGAGCTTTTTGAGACGATCACCGGCGATCTAGGGGGTCTTGACCTGGTCATCTATGCCGCCGGGGTGATGCATCCGGTCCAGTTCGAGGAGTACGACACGGCCAAGGATTTGGAGATGCTGCGGACGAATCTCTCCGGCGCCGTTGCCTGGCTCAATCCTGCGGCGCAGCGCTTCGCCCGCTTGAAGAGAGGGACCATCGTCGGCATCGGTTCGGTCGCAGGTGATCGGGGGCGCTCCGGTTCTCCGGTCTACAACACTTCCAAGGCCGGGTTGCACACCTACCTCGAGGCCCTCCGCAATCGAGTGGCACGGTACGGCGTCAAGGTTGTGACCATCAAGCCGGGCTTCGTCGATACGGCGATGACCAAGGGACTGCCAGGACTCTTCTGGTTGATTTCCGCCGATCGGGCTGCCGAAATCATTCTCACGAAGGCCCGAAAGGGCGCAGTGACCGCCTATGTGCCGGCGCGCTGGCGATTTGTCATGCTGATCATCCGGTCGATGCCGTCCTTCATCTTTCGTCGGCTGAAGGTCTGAGGAATGCTGTCGGCCGATCGACTGGAGTGGGTTGGGGGCTGGGGCGAAGTCCTCGGTGGGGCCGGCTATGTTTTCCGGCCGTCGACTCTTCAAGGTATTCGGGCGGCCTTCGGGGAAGCCGAGGCCGGGGGTGTCCCGGTCGCACTGCGTGGGGCCGGTTGCAGCTACGGGGATGCGGCCCTGCGCGCCGAGAGCGTCGTGCTGGATCTCAGTCGAATGGACCGAATCCTGTCCTGGGACTCCGACACCGGCATCATCGAAGTCGAGCCCGGGGTGACCTTGCGCCGCCTCTGGCGCTTCGTCCTGGGGGACGGTTGGTGGCCGCCGGTCGTAACAGGCACGATGGAAACCTCGGTCGGTGGGTGTCTGGGCATGAACGTCCACGGCAAGAACAACTGGGCCCGCGGACCATTCGGCGAGCACTGCCTGGAATTCGATCTGATGACCGCGGACGGGGAATTACGGACCGTGCGCAGGGACGAGGATCGTGAACTGTTCAACGCGGTCGTCGGGAGTTTTGGCATGCTGGGGGTCATCACCCGGGCACGAATGCAGATGAAGAGAGTGGTCTCCGGCTTCATCGAGGCCAAGGCGGTTTCGGCGCCCGATCTCGAAACCCTGCTGCGCCTGACCGACGAAGCCAAGGACCAGTGGGAGTACGTCGTCGGCTGGATCGACGCCTTTGCGCGGGGCCGGAAACTGGGCCGGGGCCTGCTGCACTTCGCACGACACCTGGAACCCGGCGAGGACGCCGAGCCTCGGCAGACCCTCCGGGCCGAAGCCCAGGACCTCCCGGAAGATGTGTTGATGATGCCCAAATCGGCGATGTGGCGGCTGCTCAAGCCCTTCACCAATCGCTCAGGGATGAAGTGGATCAACCGATTGAAATATCTCAGCGGAGCGACCCTGGGCGAGGGGGCGGTCTATCGCCAGACCTTTGCCGAGTTCTCCTTCTTGCTGGACTACGTGCCCAACTGGAAAAGAATCTACCGCCCGGGCGGATTGATCCAGCACCAGAGCTTCGTACCCGTCGATCAGGCCGAAGCGGTCTTTCGGAGGCAGCTTGAGGCCTGTCAAAAGGCCCGTCAGCCGTCTTTCCTCGGTGTGCTCAAGAGGCACCGCCCGGACGATTTCCTGATGGGTCACGGACTGGACGGATTCTCACTGGCATTGGATTTCCCGGTGCATCCCCGGCGTCAAGACCGGTTATGGGGCTTGGTCCGAACGATGGCCGAGGACGTCGTTGATGCCGGTGGGCGTTTCTATGCCGCCAAAGATGCTGCCATTCCCGGGGAACTCTATCGGGCATCGTTCCGGGAGGAGCAGGTCGAACGGCTGTTGGCCCTCAAGGCCGAGCTGGATCCCGGCGCGGTTCTGCGCACCGCCCTCGGGGACCGTTTGTTGGGGAAGTGAAGTTGAAGCGGCTAGTTGGGCTTGCCATTGCGCTCTGTGCTGCCGTGCCGGGTCAGGCTGCCGATCAACCCCTGCTTTTTCATGCCGAGGCCGGCAGCGAACACCGCGTCCTGTGGACCGAGGGTGCGAACCAACCGTTCAACCCGGCTTCGATCCTCAAAGTGGCGACGTCGCTGCTGGCATTGAAAAGCCTGGGCCCCGACCACCGCTATGTGACGGATTTTGCCTGTCGCGGCCCGTGCTCGATTACAGAAGGTAACCTACAGGGCGATTTGGTGATCTTTGGAGGCGGCGATCCCGATTTCCAGGCTGAAAACGCCTGGCTCGTGGCCCATGAACTCTCGAAGCTCGGCATCACCGAAATTACAGGGGATCTGGTCATCGAGGGCCCCTTCTTCCAGGGCTGGGAGCAGGGTATCGAGAAACGTCAGACCGATGAGGTTCTTCGGGCCCGGTTGATGGGGGGGCGGTTTCTGCGGGCTCTGGATATCGCGCACTGGGACCAGACCCTCCACGCCACATGGGAGGATGCGGCGCCTCGGCACGGGTGGCCGCCGAACCCGAAACCGACGATTGCCTTCGGAGGTTCCGTCCGAATGGGGCACGGTGGGAGCGCCGTCCTCCACCCGTTGGTCCGGCATCGGTCCAACCCCTTGGCGTTGACCCTCAAGCGGTTCAACACCTTTTCCAACAACGACATCATCAGGGTCACCGATCCGATCGGCGGGCCGGCGGCGAT
>JAUWTC010000142.1 GCA_030609785.1 Holophagae bacterium | reverse complement strand
TTCGAGCGCGGCGTCGAGGGCGAGACTCTGTGCTGCGGTTCGGCCGTGGTCGCCGCCGGTGTGATCGAAATGGCGGACCGGAGTGTTGATCGAGTCAGGGTCCGTCCGGCTTCGGGTGATGTGCTTTACGTCGAGGACCTGGGAACGGGTTTCGGCCTGACGGGGCCGGCTCGGTTCATCGCTGAGGTGAAGCCGGTGGAGGGGTGAGACTGACGCCGTCGCTGTCCCGGTGATCTGGCGCCGCCCTACGGCGTCGGCCGATATTCTGTTGCTGAGGAGACCGCCGTGGGTTGCCCGGTGTCGGCTTTCATCGCGACGGCGGAATAGTCGGGAGTTCTGCCCGATGAAGAAAGCCGCACCCGGCACGCCCCGTCTGAGAGGGCGCTCTCTCGCTTGAAGGCGGTCCGATTTACCCCAAAAATATCGTGACCCAGGGCCGGATGAGAGCCAACACGACTCCAGCCATTACGCCGGCGAGAAGATCATCCGCCATCACGCCCAGTGCGCCGTGGAGCCGTTCCAGGCGCCGGACAGGCCAGGGCTTGAGGATGTCGAAGAAGCGAAAGAGCAGGAATCCCGCTCCGGCAAATACGATCATCTCGAGGTGGGTAGCGCCCGCCCAGAGGGGCAGGGCGCAACCGAAGGTCAGCCACTGGCCGGCAACCTCGTCGATCACCACCGGACCGGGATCGCTCGCGCCGCGCCGAGTGATCTCGGCCTCCGAGGCCCAGAAACCGGCGATGACGGCCGCGGTGATCATGGCGGAAGTCGCCACCAACAACCAGGGCGAGTCCTTCAGGCCCCAGGCGACGATGAGCCAGATGAGGCTCGCGGGCAACGAGCCCGCCGTCGTGCCGGGTGCCGGCAGTCGATCTCCAAGGCCGAAGGTCGTGGCGAGGTTGAAGGCGAGTTTATTCATCAGTTTTCCTTTTGGCCCAGTCTCTTCAGGAGTCGCCGGTGGAAAGCGCCGAAGTCCCCCGACGAGCACCCGATGACGACGTCTCCAGAACGAAGGACAGGGGCCAGTGCCTCGACTGGATCCTCCCCCTCGGGAGGCATGATGGCCTGGACACCGCGTTCCTTCAGCGAAGAGGTCATCTGATCGCGGTCCAGGCGGTCCTCGGGCGGCAGGCGATCCCTGTAGTGCGGGCTTGATATCAGGGCGACGTCGGCGCCGGCCAGCGCATCGACGTAGGCCGCCTGAAAATCCCTTCTGGCCGCGGTCATTGAGCGCGGCTCGTAGGCGATCACCAGCCGTCGACCGGGCCATTGGCTGCGCGCTGCGGCGATGGTGACGCCTAGGGCGGTTGGGTGGTGGGCGAAGTCGTCGACGACCAGTACGCCCGAGGCCTCGCCGATGGTATCCAAACGACGCGCAACGCCGGGGAAGCGGGAGAGGGCGTCGAGGATGGCGTCGGCGTCGAGGTCGGCAGCCAGGGCGCCGCCCAGGGCCAAAGCGGCGTTTTCGGCGTTGTGACGCCCCGGCATCGGGAGGCGGAGATTCAAGGTTCGACCCTGCCAGTCGACGGGAGTGCGGGTGGTGCCGGAGCCCCGCTCCACAATGGTCTCCCCAAGCCGGAGGGCACAGTCAGGGGTCGTCCCGATCTTGATGACTTCGGCCGAGGTGTCTCTGACGCCCTCGAGGGCCGCCGGGGAGAGTGCGTTGACAACGACGGTTCCGTGCCGAGGTACCTGCGCCGTTCCGGCGCGGAAGGCTGTCAGAACGGCATCGAGGTCACGGAAGAGGTCTGCGTGATCGAATTCGACCGGTCCCAGCAGAAAGATCCGTGCTCGGTAGTGGAGGAACTTTGGTCCGCGGTCAAAAAATGCGGTGTTGTACTCGTCACCCTCAATGATCATCCATGGTCCCTGTCCCAGGCGAAAGGACCGGTGGCTCCACTTGAGCAAGCCGCCGACCAGGGTCGTTGGATCGGTATCGAGCTCTTCGAAGATCCAGGCCAGGAGGGAGGTCGTCGTCGTTTTCCCGTGGGTTCCAGCTACAACCAGGCTCTCGCGTCCCTCTGCGAGAAGGTAATGGCTCACTGCTTCGGCTTGAGATAAGTAAGGTCGTCGGTCGGTCAGAACCCGTTGGACTTCGGGATTGGTTCGCGGTACCGCGTTGCCGATGATCACCCGGTCGGCGGCGGGGATCAGGTCGGGATTCCAGCCCAGTCGTACGGGAATTTCGAGGTCGCCCAGGAGTGTACTCATCGGGGGGTAGAGTTCGGTGTCGACCCCTTCGACATGGTGCCCCTGTTGGTGCAGGAGTCCAGCGAGTGTGGCCATCGCGGTTCCCCCGACCGGTAGAAAGTAGAGGTGTTCTCCCGTATGGAACGAGGTTTGCATCGGGGGGTGTTCCGGATGAAGAGAGTCAGGAGACGGTGTCATCGGATTCTCTCTCGGTCGGTATGATGCCCGTTGGGAATTGGTTTTCGGTTGGGAAACCGGTCACCCGGCAAGAAATTGACAAACAGGGGCGGCAGGAATCGTTCATTAGGGTAAGATTGTCGCCGTTTGTGTTGAGGATGACAAGGAGGATGCAGATGAGAAAATTTGGGAAACCCCTGATGATGGTCGCGGTGATGGTGTCGATGGTGTCGATGGTGGCGGCCCAGGGTGGACCGAAACTGGTTGTCGAGAAAAAGGTCATCGATCTGGGGGAAGTCCCTCAGGGTGTCGTCAAGGATGTTGAATTCGAGCTTCGGAACGAAGGTTCCGCCCCTTTGAGGGTCAAAAGCGTACGGCCCACCTGCGGATGCACCGTCGCCGAGTTTGACAAGGAGATTCCGGTCGACGGGACCGGCAGTGTCAGGGCGAAGTTGGACACCACTGGATTCAAAGGCGCGATCTCCAAGTCGATCCTGGTGATGACCGATGATCCCAGCGTTCCGACGATGACGTTGGCGATCAAAGCGGTCGTCCAGCCCTACATTGACGTGATGCCGCGGTCGCTCGTGCGCTTCAACGCCCTCCAGAAGGAAAAGGCCGAGCAGAAGGTCGTGCTGGTGGGTACCGAGAGGTCAGGCGCCTTCACGGTGACAGGCGTCGAGACGGAGAGTGACGCATTCGATGTGTCTTATCGGGCTCTCGGTGACGGCGAGAGGATCGAGGGCAAATCGGATACGCAGTACGAGATCATTATCAGGTTGACCGAAGAGGCTCCGGTCGGACCGATCAGTTCCGTCGTCAAGGTCATGACGACCGCGCCCCAGGCGAAGGTTGTTGAAATCAAGGTCTTCGGGGTTCTCCGGGCTCTCTTAAGGGTTACGCCCCCTGAACTCCAGTTCGGCGCGGTGGAAGCGGTTCAGGCCCCAGGACGGAATTTGATCATCGTCAATAATCGCCCGGGCACGTCGGTCGAAATCACGGAGGCGTCGATCGACGACCCCGCCTTTTCGACTGAGATCGTGGCGGTCGAAAAGGGCAAGAGGTACCAGGTCACGGTTTCGGTCAAGCGTGACGCCTCGGTCGGCGTCAAGAATGCCACGCTCGTTCTGAAGACCACGGACCCGGACACCCCGGAATTGAAGGTGCCGATCCGGGCCAGCCTCCGCTGACTCCGAGTGAGGACCCTCGGCATCGAGACCTCATGTGACGAGACGGCTGTTGCCGTGTTGGACGGTGACGGCAGAATTGAGTTTGCCCTGCTGTCGTCTCAGATCGCGACGCACGCGCCATTCGGCGGTGTCGTCCCTGAAGTGGCCTCGCGCGAGCACCTCAAGGCGCTGCCCCTATTGGTGGACCAAGCGCTGCAGCGTGCAGGTGGACCTCCCGAACTGGTGGCGGTCACGGCCGGACCTGGTCTGGTCGGGGCCTTGCTGGTCGGAGTCCGGTTCGCCGCTGCGTTCGCCTGGGGTCGTGCCATAGACATGGTGGCGGTCGATCACCTCGACGGGCACCAGGTTTCTCCCTTCCTCGACCTCGACGGGGGGCCGGCCAGGGTTGCTCCGACCCCCGTGCTCGGGCTTGTGGCGTCCGGGGGCCACTCGGCGTGGTACCTCACCGGGGCAGAGGAGACCACTCGGTTGTGTCGAACACGGGATGATGCAGCCGGCGAGACCTTCGACAAGGTCGCCAAGGTCCTGGGCCTGCCGTACCCCGGGGGGCCGGGTGTCGATCGTCTGGCCCGGTTGGGGCAGGGCGCCGACACGACTTTCCGCCAGCCCCGACTCAAGGATGAGACCCGTGATTTTTCGTTCTCGGGCCTCAAATCGGCTGCAATCCGTGAAATTCGCGCGCGGGGTCTTGAGGGTCTCGGAGAAGAGCGGGTCGGCCAGGCTGGTCGTGACCTGATGGCGAGTTTCGAGGCCGCGGTCGTGCGGCAGTTGCTGACGCCGTTACCCGATTTTGTCAAAGAACATCGACCCGTCGTGATCACGGCTTCCGGTGGGGTCGCGGCCAACACGCTGCTGCGAAGGGAACTTGAGGCTGCAGGGGCCTCCCTGGGCGTTGAAATCTTGCTGCCTCCCCTCGGTCTGACCACCGACAACGCCGCCATGATCGCCCGGGCAGGACAGCTTGCCCGGCAACGCGGCCGCAGAGATGATCCTCGGCGCATGGATGTCATCGCGCGTGAGGTGTGGCATCCTCCTGGTATGCGGCGACAGATAGAGCGGCAACATGCTGCCGAGAAGGCTTCGTTCGCATCGCAGGGAGAGTGTTGATGAAAAAATCTGTGACTCGAGAATATTACGAGGCCATTCTGGTGGCCTTCATCTTGGCGCTGTTCGTTCGAACCTTCGTCTTTGAAAATTTCAAGATTCCTTCGGGATCGATGGAAGACAACCTCCTGATTGGGGACCACCTGGTGGTCAACAAATATCTCTATTCCCCAAACTGGGGCTCCGTGCTGCACAAACTGTTGCCCTACCGAGAGCCGCAGCGAGGGGATGTCGTCGTTTTCAAATATCCGGAGGACCCCCGGCGCGACTTCATCAAGCGGTGTATCGCGGTGGAAGGCGATACCATCGAAATTCGAGGCAAGAAGCTGTGGCTGAACGGTGAAGCCAAAGAAGAGCCCTACGTCGTATTCAAGGACCCACGGGTTCGGGGCGCCGGCCCCGGGGTGCCTGCCCGCTTCCGCAACCGGGACAACTTCGGGCCCTACACCGTTCCCGCCGGCAGTATCTTCTGCCTCGGGGACAACAGGGACAACTCGTTGGATTCCAGGTTTTGGGGCCCGGTGCCCATCAGTTACCTCAAGGGCAGGGCGGTGCTGATCTACTGGTCGTACGAAGCCGAGAGGAGCGACTGGAAGTGGCGGGGCATCGGGCATCGAGCGAAGCAGCTGGCCGAGGTATTCATTCACTTCTTCACGCGGACCCGGTGGGAGCGACAGTTCAGGCTGATTCGATGATCCCGAATTCTGATAAGGTTACCTCAGGAGGCGTTCTATGAAACTCGGACGGGAACGTGGTGATGTTCCAGTTGGATGTCTTGTGGGTCTGGTCGTGCTTGCCGTGGCGACCCTGATCGGCATCAAAGCCACCCCGGTCATGATCCATGTGGGGGAACTGGATAAAGAAATCGGAAGTTTGGCGGATCGTGCGGGCAGGCGGGATTACCAGGACAAACGAATTATCCGCGACATTTTGATTAAGGCCGAAGATGTCAGCCTCCCGGTAACCAAGGAGAGCATCAAAATCGAACGAGGAAGGACCCACTTCAGAATCTGGGTCACCTATCAGAAGGATATCGATTTCGTGTTCTATACATACCACTGGAACAAGGAACACTTCCACGATCGGCCGATCTTCTAGGAGCTCTGAGTTCAGGAATTCATTTCGGCGAAAATATTTGCGGCAGCAGCTTGAGGATCGTCCGCGGTGGTAATCGGGCGTCCGACCACCAGGATGTCCGATCCCGCCAAAACCGCATCCACCGGCGTGACGATTCGGCGTTGGTCGTTTCCGGCTGCCCACGAGGGGCGGATGCCGGGAGTGACAATCAGAAAATCTGGGCCGCAGACACGGCGAATTTTCGCAGCCTCCCGGGCGGACGCAACCACACCGTCGAGCCCGCACTGCCGGGCCAGTTTCGCCCACCTGAGGACCAACTCTTCAGATTGATCAGTGGAGCCGAGTTCGGCCAGGGCGCTTGAATCCAGACTGGTGAGGATGGTCACGGCGATGACCTTGGTCGTTCCCGAGGGATCGACCTCCCTGACGCCCTCGACGGCCGCTTCCATCATCGCGCGTCCTCCGCCGGCGTGAACGTTGAGCAGGTTGACGCCCAATCGAGCGCAGTTGGCGGCCGCCCGCGCCACCGTTGTCGGGATGTCGTGAAGTTTGAGGTCCAAGAAAATCGACGGTTCGTACGAGCACACATCACGGACCAGATCGGGGCCATGGGCCGTGAAGGCCTCGAGTCCGATCTTGAGCCAATCGACATTCGGTCCCAACTGCCGAGCAGTCGCCACGATCCAATCACGGTCGCTGCCGTCCAGGGCGACGCACAGTTGTGCAGCCATCATCACCTCCGCCGAGGATTTCGTCCCGGCCTTTCGGTTGCAAGTCTACTGTACTCATGGCGGCCTATTTGGAGCGTTCAAGGCGAATCCAAGCCGACATGGCGCAAGAGGTTTTTGCCGGCGATCGCAACGGGCTCGGGCTCGTGTTGGCGGCCCCCTTTTCCGGCCATTCCGGCTCTGCCGGGTTGGCTGTACCATGGGGAGGTATGAAGGTGAGATCAGCAATCTTGGCGGCATCGCTGTATGCGGGATCAGTGGCGGGGGTTTTGAGTCTGGTGTTGCTGATGCGGCTCAATCCGGACATCGAACCCAGTACGCGGACGTTTTTTGTCGGTGTTCCCCTGTGGATCGGT
>JAUWTC010000403.1 GCA_030609785.1 Holophagae bacterium | reverse complement strand
CGGCCGGCTTCGACGACAGGGTGGTTCGCGGGCCGCAGGCGGCTGAGGTCGGGACGGAGCTCGATGTGAGTGATCTGGGTTCCGGCGGCCACCGTTGCCAATAACGCACACACAATCACGGTTTTGGGCCGAGCCTCGGCCAGGGAGACGACGGAGTCGACCAGGCGCCCGATCGGCATCCACAGGCCGCCGGAGCGGCCATGGAAAGGGCTGAGAAGCAGGGCCAACGACAATCCCAGCGTGGTCGTGGCCACTACGACTGCGGCCATCCCGAATGCGATGACCAATCCCAACTCCCGAAGTGGCGGGAGCGCCGAAAATGCCAGGACCGCGAAGGCTGCGGCGGTGGTGATCGAGGCAGTCAGCACGGCCGGGCCGACCTCCTGGACGGTTTTGAATGAGGCCTCGAGGCGGCCCAGCCCGGCAAGGGTGTGACGACGCAAGGCGGCACCGCCGTGGATCGCAGCGTCGATGCCCAGGCCGATCAAAACGGCGGCAAAGCCGACAACCACCATACTGACGCTGCCCCGAGTCAGACCAAGCCCAGCCGCCAACCACACCAGGGCCGTCCCCAGAGCCATCAGGCCCGCCGCAGGGATCCCGATCCCGGCGAAGGCGGCCACGAGCAGGAGGGAGCAGGCAACAGAGGTTGCCAGCAGGGTCCTCTGAAGATCGGTACGGATGACGGCTTCGTCGTAGGCGGCGAACAGTGGTCCCCCAACCGCATCAGCGGACAAAGAGAGGTTCAAGTCGGATGCTGTATCGGCGACGGCGCCGTCGATGATCGTCTGCAGAACCCGACCGGCTTGGGGATCCAATTCGGAAGCGCTGGGTTCGACGATGATCAGGGCTTTCGAATGGTCCGGCGAGAGAAAGGCCAACGTCGTCGGATCGACGCCGAGGCCGAAATCCGACAGGGCTGCCACGTCCAGGTCGTCGCTGAAACCCAATGGGTCGTGTTTGAGGAAAGCTGCCCGAGCGGTACCCGACGGAGCGAGGGCTGCGCCGCGAAGCAGGGCGACCCGTTCCTGGATGTACTCAGGCTCCAGCCTTTGTTGAATTAGGTCCTTCCATCCGGGGCCTTTCAGGAAAATGGGCGCCCGTTCGACGAGGTCGGTGAAAAACGAGGCTTCGTCACCCTCGTCGAGGCCGGCTCGGGCAGAGGCCACCGCCGGATGCGCATCGAGTCCTTCGGCGATCTGAGAGGCCGCCTCGGCCAGCAGTCCACCGGTGATGACCTCGGAGCCATGAGTCTCTTCGATCATGATGAAGATCCTCTCGGCGGCGCCGAATCGATCCAGGTACGCGCGATAGGCCTGGGCCGCTGGAGAATCGTCAGGGAGCAGAGAGGGGAGGTCGGTAGAAAATTCAAGCCTCGAAGCCGGGACGAGGAGTGCCGCCGACACGACCAGCAAAGAAAGGGCCACCAGGCCTGGGCGGCCGGCAATCAGGCCGATCAATCGTTTCACGGCATCTCAGGCCGAGACCCCGCCGTCAACCGGCAGGGCCTGACCTGTGATGCCTGCGGCATCGTCGGACAGGAGGAAGGCTACGACCCGAGCAACGTCCTGGGGCGTTACACCATCAGGAAGGCATTCGTGGCTCCGCAGACGATCAATCGCGTCTTGAGTCAGACCCGAAGTCATGTCGGTGGCCACAAAGCCGGGTACGACGGCATTGACCCTGATGTTGCGGCGTCCCATTTCCCGGGCCAGACATCGGGTCATCGCCAACAAGCCGGCCTTGGAGGCCGCGTAGGCACTCTGCCCTGCGACCCCGTTGAGGGCCGACAGCGAGGCGATGTTGACGATGGCGCCGCGCCGTCGGCCGACCATCACCCGAAGGGCCTCGCGGCTGAGGCGGAAGGCGCCACCGAGGTTGATATCCAATACCTCATCCCACGAAGCATCGGACATCAGGGCCGTCAGCTCGCTACGCTGGATTCCCGCGTTGTTGACCAGTGCGCCGATCGGACCCATGTCGGTCTCGATCTCGTGAATCAGGGACTGAGGCCGCTCGCGATCGGCCAGATCGAAAGGGAAGACCCTGACGTCGTCTCCCCAGATTTCCTCGAGTTTCCGAACCGATTCGGGGTCCGAGCGGAAGGTCAACGCGACTCGTCGACCGTCTTCCAGGATCTTTTCAACGATGGCCCGTCCGATGCCGCGAGAGCCGCCGGTGACCAGCGTGACGTCGTCTCTATCATTCATGGACGGATTATGGCGCAACCGAATGGTGATGGGAAGAAACAAAAAGCATGGGTGGTCTGCCAATCCGACCAGCGGTCTGCAGCCTTCTAACTCACCGCCTTGACCGAAAGGGTCAAGTCGAAGGCGGCAACGGGCTCGTCGCCGAATTTGCTGGGGGTCGTGGCGTTGACACTGACCGTCTGGTTGATCCGCTCACCGGTGCGAAAAGTCTCTTCGAGCGCCTGCGAGATGGCGGCACCGTCGTCACAGCGAAAGAAGGTGACACCTTCGGCCCGTTTCAGAAACCGGCCTTGAACATCCTTGAATACAAAACTGACCTTGCGTCCCGAGGCGTGTGCCATGCGAAAGGCCAGGAGTCCGCCGGAGACGTCAGCACCGACCATCAAAACGCCGAAATAGAGGCTGCCCAGGTGATTCCTGTTGCGCCGTCGAAAGGGCATTCGGACAACACATCGTTCGTCGCTGATCTCGACAATCCTGGCGCCGGTCCAGTAGATCAGGGGCACCTTGGTCCAGGAAAAGGTCCGGAGCAGCAGGTTTGCCTGTGTCACGGGGGAGAGTTTCCGGGTGACCGACTGAAAAAACCTCGACGCCATGCGGCAATTGTAGCCCTTATCGCTGATTACTGACAGCTGAGAGCTGACAGCTGAGCCTCTTGCAAAAATCGGTCGCCACGATGCGGGGCAGGAGCCCCGCGCTCCCACACATAGTCCCAGCAGCCCCTTTTGTTTCTCTCTTTGTGCCTTTTTGCGCCTTTTTGTGGCTATTTTCCCCTCTTCGTGGCGCCTCCGTTGAATTTTGCAAGAGGCTGAGCTGATAGCAAACCCTCCGAAGCCGCTTCGACTTCGGAGGGTTTAATGTACCCTCTGCCGGATGCAGTATGCCGGTGAGGCTTTTTCGTTGGGGGCGGCTCTCGTCTGGGCGACTGCGGTGATTTTCTTGCGTCGGTCCGGTGAGACGACCTCGCCCTTTGCGCTCAACCTCTT
>JAUWTC010000423.1 GCA_030609785.1 Holophagae bacterium | reverse complement strand
TGCTGCTCCTGCGGCACGGAGGACGACATGAAGACAGCCACAATCTCCCAAGCAGACCTCGAGACCTGGGCCGGCTTCCTGCTGGACCATTCGCTGGGCGGCATCACGCCGACAGACCGGGTCATGATCAAGGGCGAACGGATTTGCTGGCCTCTGATGGAGGTCCTTGAGCGACGGGTGATCGAATCCGGCGGAACGCCTGATGTTCTGTTGGTCCCGCCAAACAACGATCGCGGCCGGGTGTGGTCAGCCACGATGGGCCGAACCGGCACCCCCGAGCAGATCGAAGCCGTCCCCGACTGGCACCGGGCGCGGTACGAGAGCATGACCAAGTACGTCGAGGTACTGGGGGCCGAAGACCCGACGCAGTACATGGGGCTGACTCCCGAACAACTCGGAGGCCTGGCTGGCGCAGACCGCCGCTTCGGCGACATCAGGCTCTCAAAATCCTGGGTGATCACGTTGTTCCCAACAGAGGGCATGGCCAAGACCGAAGGGATGGACCTCGATGATTACTCAGATTTCATCGTCCGCGCTTCGACCGCCGACCCCATGCCGCTCAAGGACGCTGAGGTGAAGCTGGCGCCACTGTTCGACGTCGGGCGCTCGGTCACAATCGTGACCCAACATCCGGGCGATGGGCGGGAGTTGGTCCTTGAACTGGACATTACTCCCTCCCGCGGAGTGATGTCGTTCGGCCTCAGGAACTTCCCCGACGGTGAGGTCTTTACGTCACCCGACGCCTCCAAGACCACCGGCGAGATCTTCGTCGACCTCCCGGTCAACTACGGCGGCAACGACATCGAGGGCATCTACCTTCGATTCGAGGACGGTCGCATCGTCGAATACAAGGCCGACACGGGCCACAAACACCTGGCTGCCATTATCGAAACCGACGACGGCTCCCACCGGTTGGGAGAAGTGGCACTGGGCATGAATCCCGGATTGGACAAAGTACTCAAACACCCACTCTTCGTCGAAAAGGTCGGAGGGACTCTGCATATCGCGATCGGGGCAAGCTACGAGGACTGTTTCGTCACCGATGCCTCGTCGGACGAGGGTCGGAAGCGCCTGATCGATCTTGAAAAAAGCGGCATCCTGAACCGGTCGGCACAGCACGTGGACATCGTGACAGATTTCAGGCCGGGAGGCTGCGGCCGCTCAGTTCATATCGACGACCGACAGATGGTGATTCACGATGGATACTGGACACCGGAGTGAGTGTATCCGTATTAACTCTGCCTTGAGCCCCTTGGCAAGGCACGACAGGTTTTTGGGATCTGCAAACGAAACTTGATACTGGATACTCGATACTTGATACTCAAATTGAAATATTTGGGATGGTGAGAGCAGAAGATGAATGAGAACAACAAAACCGGGGGACTCCGGCCGATCGAGGACATCACTCCACCGACCATCTACAGGGAACTCAATCGGGGCGTTCTGGGCCAGAGCACCGCCCTGCGGTATGTCTCGGTGGCGATCTTCAAACACACGACGGGCAAGGTCCCGGGCAATATCCTGTTGATCGGAAATTCGGGTACGGGCAAGACGACAATCATGAACAATATCCAGCGCCTCTACCACGACGTGCCGGAATACGACTCCTTCCGAGCGATGACCATCATCAACGCAAACCTTCTCGTCGATTCCGAGCGGATGGAGTTCCAGCCCAGCCGGCTGATGGCCGCCGTCGAGCAGCGTGCCCGGGCACTGACCGGTGACAAGCCCACCCCCGAAGCCCTGAAAGCCGCCATGGAAAGGGCGACGATCTGCATCGACGAAATCGACAAGATGTCGTCGGTTGTCGCCGGCAAACCAAACGCCATCGGCGTTGTCCTGCAGCAAGGCCTCCTGACTCTGATGGAGGGCGAACTGGTCGCCCACACGACTCACGTCTGGGTCGATGGCGAAGAAGTCCAGATGGTGCTCTCGATTGACACCCGCCACATGATGTTCATCTGCGGCGGCGCTTTCGAGACCCTGTACGATCAGGTTTACCTTCGGGTCGCCAACCCCTCAAGCGGCGAAAAGATGAAGAGCCAGGCTATTCACACTGCCGACGGACAGGTTCGAATCGAAACCAGGTTTTCTCTGACTGATTTCCTCAAGCCAGAAGATCTCTTCGAGTACGGCATGGTGCCCCAGTTCATGGCACGGTTTGACAACGTCGTGCTGCTGAGGGACCTGGATACACCGATCCTCAAGGAAATCCTCCTCAAGTCGGTCGACTCCCCGTTTCAACGATCCAAGAATTTTTTCGAAGTTCTGGGCATCAACTTGGAGATCGATGACCTCGCAGCGGCCCTGATCGCGGAATCCGCCGAGAAAAATATTCGTACCGGTGCCCGCGCCCTGCGAACGATCTTTGGCAAGATCATCAACAGGCTGGAGTTTGACCCGTGGTCTCATAAGGGCATCGAGAAACTGGACGACGGGGGCCACCGGCTCGTCATTACTCCAGATATGGTGCGTCGGATCACGGGGTAATTTTACTTCCCTGAGAGAGTTGTGTAGAATCCCGCCCAACGGTCTCGCGTCGTTGCGAGACCCACGGACGGTGGGCGGATCCCATCACAAGCCCGTCACCTTTATCGAGGCAGCCGGGAGCGAGCCGGCAGAATTCCAAAGCCGGAAAGTGAGAGTTGAGATGTCGAAGAAGTTGTTCGTAGGAAATTTGAGTTGGGGCATTGACCGTGACGGCCTGTATCAGGCTTTCGAGTCGTTTGGCGAGATTGAGGACGCGCGCGTCATCACCGATCGCGACACCGGCCGGTCCCGTGGATTCGGCTTCGTCACCTTTATCGACGGCGACGCCGGCACCAAGGCGATGGAGGAGATGAACGGCAAAGATCTCGACGGCCGTCCGCTGCGGGTCAACGAGGCCATGGAGCGCCAGGAGCGGGAGCCTCGCCGCGACAGCTGGTAAGCCCACACCATAACCACCATCACGCCCCCTCCC
>JAUWTC010000066.1 GCA_030609785.1 Holophagae bacterium | reverse complement strand
CTATGTGCGGGGCCGTGGCGGGATCCATGATCCAGAAGAACAGGGCGCTGGTGGGGCCCCACTGACCGGCGTCGTCCTGGGCCTGGCAGAAGAGGGTATGACGGCCGTCGGCCAGTCCGGTCGTGTCTATGGACTGTTCGACGGCTTCGACGCCGGCGTCAAAGGCGCCATCGGTGGCTGCCAAGGCGAAAAAGGCAGGCGCAGGATCGGTCCACGGGGCCGCGTCGAGACTGCAGCGGGCGCCGGCGATGGTGCCGGTCGGTTCCGTTCCGTTTGAGTTGTTGAAACGCGTGTCGTCGGCGGTCGCGCCGACATCGATCGGGTCCCCGGGGGCCACAAAGGCGCCGCCCTGGGAATTGAGGTCCAGGACTTCAGGTCCGGATGGAGTCAGGTAAGGGGTGCGAACAACCTTGGCGGCGTAGATCAGGGACTGGAGATTGTCTGGAAGGATCGTCGCTTCGAAGTAGTCGCAGTCCTGAAAGAAGGTCGTGCCCAGTTCGAAAGTGTATGCGGCGACGCCGAGATCTCCGTAGACAAAATCGCCAGTTGTGCCGTCAGTTGGGTAGAGACCGATGGCCTGCGAAGGATCGTGCCCATTGAAATAGGCCATTTTGCGTCCCAGAGTCTGCATCTGAATCCCGTTGGGTGCGACCGTGTAGGTGAAGCCCCAGGGCCAGAGGACCAGTTCGCCGGAGCTGTGGATGTCGAGGTAGATACCGGTCGCGTCGTCAGGCGCCGGTGCGTCCAATGCGTCGTCCCTCTGATCGGGGAAGATCGCCCGGCAGTAGTTCTCGACGCTTAGAGCTTCAGGCTCGGAGGTGGGGGCAGGGCCACGGTAGGTGTTGTCGCATTCATAGCCCGAAGATCCGCCGCAGCAACCCCACTGGAAGCTGAAGTTCCGGTTGAGGTCTGCCCCTCGATAGGACGAAGTCGCCCCGCAGTAGTTCTCGTTGGTGTTCTTGCGCCAACTGGCGCCGCCCTCGGCGTGCTTGCGGCCGTCGGGGTTGGCGTGGAGCATCAGGTGAATCTCGTGCTCGTCCAAGAGCCAGGTGGCATCGGCATCGACGCCGTAGTTATCCAGAAGGTACTCGGCAAACCGGGTGGTCAGCTCCGCCGTCGTGTACTCACGGGCATGAATGGCCGAGGTGATGAAGATGACCGGTTTGCCCTGGCCGTCACCGGTCGGTGTGCCGGTGACCTGGGAGTTGGTCATTTTGAGGACCATCATGTCGTAGCCGGCGTTGCCGCCGGGTTCGGTTTTTTCCCAGCTGTCGCCGACGTCGGTCCACTGAGCCAGGGTCGGGTAGTCCACCGCCAACTGGGCGGCTGTCGCAAAAGTCTCTTCGACGGTGCGGTAGCAGGGATAGCCTGGGATGCCGGTGACCTGGCCGGGCAGCCTGAACCGAGGGGCGCACATGTCGGCGGTCTTCTCGGCGTCGACCTCAAACCGGACTCCGAGGGCCTGCAACCGCCTGAGGCCGTCCTCGTCAACATCGACGATGAAATACCCCTCTTTGGCGCGAAGCTCCCAGGGTTCCGTCCATTGGGCGATGTCGTTAATCACCGCTGCGTCCGTGCTGAAGACCCGGACAACCGTAATGGGGCAGTCCGTTGGCAGCGCCGGATCTCCTGCAAGCAGGGGGGCACTTATCATCAGGGACAGAAAAATGGATGGAATCGCGAGGATGCGTCGCATGGAAGGCTCCAATCAACAGGAGGATAGAGTGGAGGGGAGCAGGACGCAACCTTGGGGACCGCCTGCTTGTTGGGTGGGTCTCGGCCCAGAATGATTCGGCCGAGCGCCGCCGCCCCGGTCGTGACCCCGGCCTTCGGGGTCGCGCGGGGCGCGCCCCCGCTCGGTACATTTCCCTCAAGGGCGACATAGTCGGAATCGGGAGAGCATCGCCCTTGATTTTGTTCGTCGGCATAGGCTGTTCGGGTGCTGACGCGGACGTGGACGCGGTTCCGGTCCTCGCCGCGGTTGACGGACACGGCCCCGGTTTCGGCCGCGGGCGCGGTCATCCGGCCCGAGTCACTGCCGCCTCCGGCCGTTCTCGCTTCCCAGCTTCCCAGCCCCCTCATCCCTGATATGCTCATCAGACAATGATGAACACCGAGAAAAAGGCGTGGTTTCGACAACTTCACTGGCAGGTTTTGGTGTCCTTGGTGGCAGGGACGGCCTTCGGCGTTTTCGCTCCAACGGCCGCGGAGGGAGTGGGTTTTCTGGGAGACCTCTTCCTGCGCCTGCTCAAGATGATCATCATCCCGCTGATTTTCACCTCGCTGGTCGATGGTGTCGCCAGCCTGGGAGATGCCCGGAGCATCGGCAGGGTCGGTGTGCGGACGATGATCTACTACACCTGCTCGACGGCAGCGGCGATCATCGTCGGCATGACTGCGGTCAATTTCATCCGTCCGGGGCAGGGATTGGAGTTGGCGGGGACGTCAGCTCTCCCGGAGGGTTTCTCTACGACCGGCCAGAGTCTGTCCGAGTTCCTGACCCGCATGGTGCCCGACAACGTCATCGGCGCGATGGCTGAGGGTCAGGTTTTGCCGGTCATTACCTTTGCCTTGCTGTTCGGCCTCTTTCTGTCTCAGATGAACGGAGAGGGCCCGGCAGCCGTACTCCGGGTTGTGAGAGGAACGTTGGAAGTCATTCAAGCCCTGACCCTGGGCGTGGTCAAACTGGCCCCGATCGGCATCTTCGCCCTTTTGGCTCGGGAGGTCGCTCGATCCGGGGTTGCGATTTTCCAAGAACTTGGTCTCTACTTCCTGACAGTCGGCCTCGGCCTGGGCTTTCATGCCCTGGTGACCCTGCCCTTGATTCTTTTCTTTGTGGGCAGAAGATCGCCGTTCGCCTATTTCAGAGCGGGGTCTCCGGCTCTGGCGACGGCCTTTTCCACCGCCTCGTCCTCCGCGACCTTGCCTTTGACCATGGAGTGCGCCGAACATCGGGCGGGGGTCGACAAGGGTGTTGCCAGTTTCGTGCTGCCTCTCGGGGCGACGGTCAACATGGACGGCACCGCACTCTATGAAGCGGTCGCGGCCTTGACGATCGCCCAGATGTACGGTATCGAACTCGGCCTGGCGCAACAGGCGATCGTGCTCCTGACGGCGTTGCTGGCTTCGGTGGGGGCGGCGGGCATTCCGATGGCCGGGCTGGTCATGCTGGTCGTCGTCTTGGAGGCTGTCGGCCTGCCGCTGGCCGGGATCGCAACAATTATTGCCGTCGATCGTGTCCTTGATATGTTAAGGACGGCGACCAATGTGTGGAGCGATCTGGTCGGCACGGCCGTGGTCGCGCGATTTGAAGACGGGGCCGCGGCGCCCCCATGGTCCGAGGAGGCGTGATGAAGCAATCAGCCACTGAGCCACGAGTGAATTCGAACAATCGAAGTAAGGGGTTAGGGGTTAGGGGTCAGGGGTTAGGGAGCTTTGTCGGGAGAGCTGCGAAACCAATGGCTCACAGTAATTTGTTGCCTATTCGCCGGCCGGTCGGTCGTGCGGTCGTTGGTCCTGGCGCCGCCGTTTTCACTGTTCTGATGCTCGGTCTTGTGGCATCGGTCGGTGTCGCATTCGCTTCGTCCCCGGTTGTTCTGGTACTGCAGCACGATCTGGTGGTCCAGCGAGGTCTTCAAGACGAGGAACTGGCGCATTTGCAACGGGTCAAATCCAAGGCTTCCGAGTCATGGACGAGGGTTCGACGGGGTGCAGCAGATTTCCTGCACGCTCAGGTCCAAGGCGAGACCATTGAGAGTCTTCGGCGCCGGGATGAGGACCTCCGGTTGGTTGAGGGGCAACTCTTGATGGATATGCTGGAAATGCAGCAGTTACGTCAGTCGACTATCGTCCGGGAAAATCTGATGGCGGTCACGCAGGCCGAGCTTCGACGCTTGACTGGTGGGACCGGACCGAGCCGAGACCTGATTTCGGGTGCGTGGCAGCTGGTGATGGAGCCAGGTGGCCACAACGGCCTGATGACCTTGACTCTTGACGGCACGCTGATCCAGGGCACCTACGACCTGGACGGCGGCTGGACGGGATCGATGCGTGGGACCCTGGTCGGAGGCCGGGTCCGGATGGAGAGGATCGACTCCCAGATGGGGTTTGTGGCGATCTTCTACGGTGCCCTGCGGGTGGAGGGCGATGACGTCCGTCTGGAAGGCAAATGGGAAGCCACCCAGTTGGCCACCGGAATGCCCTCGGCTGGAGGTTGGGTGGCGCAGAGGTTGGGTAAAGAGGGAGAGTGATATGACCAAGAACCCCTGGTTTATGTTTGTTGGTGGATTGATGATCGGACTGGTGATCGGATACGTCGTTGCGGAACGCCAAGCGGTTCCGCCGGCAGTGTCCTTGGCGCCGCCTTCGGGAGCTGCTGTTGCGCCGGCCTCCCAGCCTCCGATGGGTGAGATCCCCGGTTCACAAGGTTCTGCAGAGGTCGAGAGGCAACTTGCCGAGGTCAGAAATTTGCTGGCAAAGAACCCGGGAGATGCCAATCTCCTGGTCGCCTTGGGCAATATCTACTTTGACGCCCAGCGGTGGGAAGAGGCTCGACTGTCCTACGAAGAAGCCATCGAGTCGATACCGGACGATGTCAACGTCCTGACCGATTTGGCTGTCGTGTACCGGAACCTCGGCAAGCCTGAACGGGCCCTGGAGATCCTCGGGCACGTCATCGAGGTGGCCCCCGACCACTGGCAGGCGGTCTACAACCGGGTCATCGTGTTGCACTTCGACTTGCACTCGCATGACAAGGCGGTCGAGGCTTTGATCGCCCTGGAAGATTTGGCCCAGAGCAATCCCCAGATCCCTGATCTCAGTGGCTTGGCGGGACAGGTGAGACACGAGTGACAGGGAGAACGATTAGCTGTCAGCTCAGCTGTTCGCAAGAGTCAGCGAATAGCCACAAAGAGGCACAAAGAGAGAAGAAAATGTGGTCAGGATCCAAAGGCACATGCGGGGCGGCGCCCGCACCGGACTCCTTCGGGGCCCCCACGGCTCCGCCGCGGCAGGCCTTCGGGTTCCTACCCCGCGCTCCCACCGCGAGTCCTGGGTCACCTTTGATGGAGCGCGGGGCTCCCGCCCCGCAACGGTTACCGGTCCTGGCCCGGATCATGGGTGCGGCCGTCGGCCGCTGACGCTGATTCCTGCCGCCGTCTCGGATTACGGTCCCTGCCGCTGTCATTTTTGAGTGAGGCGGGCTAATCTCTCCTCATGCAGCGCATTATCATCATCGTTGCCGTACTCTACGTCCTGTGGCGGGTACTGACGGCGTTCGGCCGTCGAACGGCGGCGTCCGGTAAGGGTGCCGAGGATTTCAGCCGGTTCAATGCTCGTAGCCGGGACCGGCGTCGGGCGGCCAAGGAGCGGCAGGCCACGAATGTCGAACTGATCGCCTGCGCCCGCTGTGGAACGTTCGTTCCCGCCGATCGTTCTCTGAAATCCTCTGAGGGTGTTGTCTGCTGCAGCCGTGAATGTGTGGCTGCGCTCGAGAGCGGCGCCGACACATCGGCCTGATGAACACCGATAACCAGCCCGGTCTGTTTGCCGGGGCCGGTCGGCCGGCGCCGTTGGCTGATCGCATGCGCCCTCGGAACCTGGACGAGGTCGTCGGCCAGAAGGCCCTTGTCGGGCCGGGCGGTGTCATCAGGCGATTCCTCGAGGTTGGAGATATGCCCTCGATGGTGTTCTGGGGGCCGCCAGGATGCGGCAAGACCACCTTGGCCAATCTGCTGGCCGAGGCCGTCGATGCCGAGTTGGTCGTCTTTTCTGCCGTGCTCTCCGGCGTCAAGGAGGCCAGGGCGATCATGTCCGAGGCCAAGGAACGGCGGCGTCTTCACGGCCAGTTGACGATCCTCTTCGTCGATGAGATTCACCGATTCAATCGGGCCCAGCAGGACGCCTTTCTGCCTTTCGTTGAGGCCGGTGACGTCATCCTGGTCGGTGCCACCACGGAAAATCCATCCTTCGAGCTCAATCGGTCCCTGCTTTCCAGAGTCAAGGTCTACATTCTCGACCCCCTTGATGAGGCGGCGCTGGGAGATCTGCTCAGGCGGGCCGTCGTTGATGCCGAGAGAGGCATCGGGGGACGGGGTATTGAGGTCGAGTCGCAAGCGGTTGAGATGATGGCACGGACCGCAGCGGGAGATGCCCGTCAGGCACTCAACCTGCTGGAAATGGCCGTGTCAGCGGTGCAGGAGGGCGAGCCCGTCACCACAAAGGTCGTGGCATCGGTTGCTCAGCGTGCCCTGGCAGTCTATGACAAGGGCCGCGAAGAACACCACAATCTGATCTCGGCCCTCCACAAGGCGGTGCGCAATTCCGATGTTGAGGCGGCGCTCTACTGGATGGGACGGATGCTCCAGGGCGGCGCCGACCCGAGGTACGTCGTCCGGCGAATGTTGCGCATGGCTTCGGAAGATATCGGGATGGCCGACCCACGGGCCATCGAACAGGTGGCGGCGGCTTCGGCTGCAGTCGAGCACATGGGCATGCCGGAGTGCGAATTGGCATTGGCCCAAGCAGCCGTGTACCTGGCCATGGCGCCCAAGTCCAACGCGATCTACAAGGCTTACGGCGCGGTGAAGGCGGAGGTCGGCGAGCGTCCCAATCTCCAGATCCCACTTCAGTTGAGGAACGCCCCGACCAAGCTGATGCGTGAGGCCGGCTACGGCGACGGCTATCGCTATGCCCACGACGAGCCCGGCGGGGTCGCTCCGATGGAGAGTCTGCCCGACGAGTTGGTCGGCAAGACCCGGTTCTACCGACCAACCGACCGCGGTTGGGAGGCGAGGATTCGGGAGCGGTTAGAGGAGCTTGAAAAGCTCCGTAAGCGATAGCAACGCGTAAGAATTGGCCTGTGAGAGTCACAGTTGAGTTTGGGGCCGGATGGGCCAATTATTCCTTTTCCTATCGCTCAGTGCGCTTCGCGCAGAACAAGGTTGAGTTGCTTCATGACACCCCGATAGTCCCAAAACCGTTGAGGCTTCAAGATGGCTCGGACCATCAAGGCCAACCGGAGCCGTCTGCGGATGGTCGGTGCCTGTTGGGGATAGTGCCGTTCGGCAAACCTCAAGAGATTGCCGTAGAAGGCTTCGAGGAAGGCGCGGTTTCCCAGACTCCCGACCGATGAGCCGCCGATATGTCGGACTCGGGCCTTTGGCACGACCCGCCATGCTTCGTTCCAGGGGAAGGCAGGGTCCTTGAGCCGGTCGTGGAGCCGGGCGCAGAGGTCGACGTCTTCCCACCACGCAGGAAAGAAGGCCTGATCGAGGCCGCCGAGGGCATCCCACACCGTTCGGCGAATCAGCCAGGCGGCGGCTGCCGGCTGGGTGACGGTGGTCGGTTGCTCGGGACAGCGGTCGAAGGCGGGCCGCCCCGACCGTCCCAGGCCGAGATCCCGGCACGTCGGGAGGTCTTTCAACTGCCACCGGTGTTGGCTGGAGCCATCGACGTTTTCCAGCAGGGGCACCACTCCGGCCAGGTCGGGGTGGTCCTCGAGATGTGCCGCAAGAACTGCCATTGCCGACCCGAGCATCTCGGTGTCGGGATTGAGCAGGAAGACGTTTTCGGCGGTGGTTGCACTGACGCCGTGTTTGGCGGCGCCGGCGAATCCGGGATTCTCGGGCAGGGCCTCGACCTGAACTTCGGGGAAGGTCCGGGCCAGGCGCTGAGCGCCGCCGTCGTCCGACCCTGCGTCCACCAGGACGATCTCGGAAGGTGCTGTCGGCTCACTGGATAACAACGAGCGAAGGCACCGCTCGACCTCGTCACTACCCTTCCAACGCACGACGACGGCTGCGACGGTCGTCACGCGGGGCCTTCCACTGAGCGGAGACCCGCAAGGGCCAGTGCCGATCGGATGACTGCAGGCGCGAGGGGGTCCCGCGGGCTCTGTCTCAGTGTCGGGAGGGCGTCCACCAGAGGCTCGAGCAACTGGTTCCAGGACCAAAAGGGGCGGGCCCTCTCGAGGTTGGCTCTGCAGCGCAGTTGCTCTCTTTCGGTCAGAAGCAGTTCGAGGGCGGCCGCAGTGCCGTTGACGTCACCCGGGCGGACAACTCCACCCCATCCGTGGTGGTGGGCCAGATCGGAGACTTCACCACCCTCAGAGAGGAGGAGTGGAACGCCGGCCCACAGCCCGTCCAGGGCCCGCGTCCTGAATGAGAGCGTCGTCTCCGGGCCGGCCCGATGGAGGACCGCCAACAGCGATGTCCGGTTGAGCACCAGGTGGCGCTCAGCGTAGGGGATCCACTGGTCCAGGCCGACAACCTGGGGCGCCTTGAGGCCTCGAGTTTCGGCTGCCCGACGGAGGTCCGAGGGGCCGAACGCGGGGGTTGAGGATCCCGGGCGGGCGGCGACGGGGATGACGATGCTGATTGGAGCGTTCCCCAGCCGAGCCCTGGCCGCCAGGAGGGTGTCGAGGTCCAGCCAGGGCCAGACGCCGCCCCACCACAAGACGACGGCGTGATGGGCGGGAACTCCGGGAATCTCGGCTCGGTCGGGAGGTGGGGGGGAAGCGGGAACGCCGAAAGGCGTGTCGAGGATCGGCATCTCCGGGCGGCCGCGGTCGAGCTGAGTGCTCCACCACTGCATCTGTGCCCTGCCGGCAACCAGCAGGGCATCGGCGCGGGCTGCCACTAACGGAATTCGGGCCATAGCGGTGCGGGTACGACGCCGGACGGCCTTGGATTGGGGCATTGTGGCCAATTCGGCGGTGAGGGGAGTCACGCCGTCGACGATCAACAAGGACCGTCGGATAAACGCCTGTGGTGGGAGGTTCCACGGAGCAGAGAGGACGGCATCGGCCCACGACCACCGTGGCTTGGTACCAACCATGGGTCCTTGGCTCGGCGCCGTCGATCCAGCGGCGCCGGTGATGACGACCTCGTGGCCTGCCGCTTCAAGAGCCCGGCCGATTTCCCACGCCCTGAGGGCCGATCCTGCCATCACGGGTCCCAGACGATCGTCGGTCAGGATGAGGATTCTCATCTTAGAGGCCCTGCCTCGATGCTCCCCGGGAGGTGTTTCAGCCGCGGACCAGGTGTCGAGCGAAGCCAGCCCCGGACCTTGAGCCACGGGAGGG
>JAUWTC010000345.1 GCA_030609785.1 Holophagae bacterium | reverse complement strand
GGAATCAACCGCCTGTGGATCGCCACGCCGACCCGTATGGACAAGGCCCAGTTGGAGGCCGAAGGGGTCATGGACATCCTCAAAGAGGCCGGCGCCCGGATTGAGCTTCCCGGATGCTCCTTGTGCATGGGCAATCAGGCCCGGGTCGAGGACAAGGCAACGGTCTTTTCGACATCCACGCGGAATTTCGACAATCGGCTGGGTGACGGCGCCCAGGTCTTCCTGGGCTCGGCCGAGTTGGCCGCGGCCTGTGCCCTCTTGGGGCGCATCCCGACGCCTGCGGAGTACCTTGAGATCGCGGGGGACCGGATCGAGGGTCACGAGGCCGAGATCTACCGCTACCTCAACTTCGATCAGATGGAGGGGTACGCTCGGGTCTAGGAGGGCCGGACCGGTAGAGGAGACCGAGAATCTGAAACTGGAAACTGGAAACTCGATACTTGATACTCCGGTGCGGCGTCGGAAAAACCTCCGATGCCGTATCCTGGACCGATGATAGTTGATCAGGACGGGGATTTTGCTGACCGAGTGACTCCGGGTGCGACCCGGTCGGGAACGCACATTGGAGAAACCGAGGATCCAGTATCGAAGAGCCAGTTTCCAGCCCACGCTACCCGCTTCGCGGGCTTGAGCCTCCGGCTCGGCAGGCCTTCGGCCTGGCGTCGGTTCCTAGCTTCCAGTTTCCAGTTTCAAATGCATCGGCTCGCCGTTGTCGTGCTGTTGATAGCCAGCCTGGTGCCGTTAACGGCGGCCCTTCGGATGGATCCTCGATTTCCCTCGGACGACGCCCTGATCAGCTTGACCTACGCCAAGAACCTGGCTCGGGGTGACGGTTTCGTTTTCAACCATCCTCCGCCGGTGTTGGCGACGACGACGCCGGCCTTCACCCTGGGGGTCGCGGGCCTGACGGCCGTCACCGGTTTTGAGCCCACCGAGGTGGCGTTGTGGGCCAGCGCCCTCTGTTGGCTGGCCCTGATCTGGTCGTTCTTCGTCTTCCGGGAGGCGTTCGGATTGGATCCGGGGCAGGGTGGGGCGGTCGGCTGCATGGTGGCCGCCCAGGGGTGGGTTGCCCACCTCAGCATGGAGGCCTATCCCTTCGCGCTGATCCTGGTCCTTGCAGCGGCAATGATAGGGTCGAAACGCTGGTTTCTTGGTGGATTGGCCGTCGGCGCCCTCTTTCTGACTCGCGGGGAAGGGGTGCTCTTCGGCGCGATCCTGGGCCTGGTCGTGGTGGCCGGCGAGATCAGGAGGCGAAGCGAAGAGCGATCTCCCACCCTGATGTATGTCCTGGGCGCAGCCCTGCCGGTCCTGGCGTGGTCGGCCTATGCCCTGCCGACCTTCGGTTCCATTCTTCCGGCCACACTGGCGGCGAAGATGGCGCAGGTCGAATCGGGCTTGTGGGCTCCTTTCCCGGTCCGGCTGTTCGGAGAGTGGTTGCCGGGATGGGGGGTTGGGCCCTGGGGAGTGATTTCGACGGTCCTGGGTTATGTGCTGGTAGCAGGTGGTCTGGTTGTGATGGGAACCCAGCGCCGCAGAATGTTGGTCTTTCCGGCCTGGGGTGTGGCCTTCGCGGTGGGCTATTCGTTGCTCGGTGTGCCGGGATACACCTGGTACCGCCTGCCGGTGGTTTTCGTTCTTTGTGTGACCGCAGGTCTGGGATTGCACGCCTTCATTCGATTGGCGCTCGGCGCTGGGGGGGTCGGCGGGATCAGGGCCGGCCTGGTGTGGGCTTTGGCCTCAGGCCTGATCATCTCCGCAGGATGGCAGACCGCCGGCGCGATCAAGAAACCCCCAGAGGATCGACGGGGCCCGGCATACCTGACGGTCGCCCGGTGGTTGAACGAGAACGCAGGACCGGAACAGTCGGTTGCTTTCTTCGAGGTCGGCGCTTTGGGCTATTACACTGACCTCGCGGTCGTCGACCTGGTGGGATTGGTGACCCCCTCCATGATTCCTCATGTTCTCAACCGGGATTTTGCTACCGGTTTCTGGGAGGTTCGGCCGGATTATTTGATCGGGCTCGAAGGTAGTGAATTTATCCGGCCCATCGTTGAAAACCCTCATTTTCATGGGAGTTATTCAGAGGCGGTCGTCTTTGAAGGCCCCGAAGATCGGTCTTTGACGATCTACCACTTGAGGTACCGGTACCAAGAGTAATAACAGTTCCTGGTCTCAAAATTATTGAAGGTCTTGACCTTTGTAACAATCCTGTTACATTTGGCCGGCGAGGATCCAGAAATCAAACCGGCACAACCATTCGCAGGAATATTGGTTTTAGCGGGAAACGATGAGTGATTCAGACCAGAATCAGGGAACACACCATCTGGTGGACGGTTCCGAAACCTGTTGTTCTGACCGAGAGCAGGCGCAGGATGGGTCTGTGCCGGGCCCTTTGATCCTGATGGTCGGCCCCGACGCGCGAACAACAAGGATCGGTGACCTGCCGGTCATCCGGGTCGAACGATTGGCCGAGGCCCAGTCATTCCTCGATCAGAACGAGGCGACAGCGATCATTGTCGACCTTGACCTTCCTGACAGCAATGGTATTTCGACCCTCCAGCGACTCTTGAACCGCGCCGGGCTGCCGCCGGTCGTCGTGCTGGTGGGTGAGACTCCGCACGACCACGATATTGCGCTCAAGGCGCTGAAAACCGGTGCATCAGCGTATTTGCCACGCCATGAGGCAAGCCCGGGAGTTCTGGGTCCGTTGGTTGAATCCGTAATGGTCACGACCAGGAGCTCCGCTGATCTGCAACGGCGCGAGGCTCGACTGAGAGTGGCGGTCGATGGGGCTGGGGACGGACTGTGGGAGTGGGATTTTCGGACGGGAGACGTCTATTTTTCGCCTCGCTGCAGTGCAATTCTGGGCTTTTCGGCGGAGGAGGCTACCGACGTGCCGGACCGCTGGTTAGACAGGGTCCACCCGGATGATCTGAAGTTCCTCCATGCCCGACTTGATGCCCACATCGAGGGCGCCCGCGGCGCATTTGAGTGCGAACACCGATTGGTCAACGGTTTTGGAGATTCCCCTTGGATCCTCGCCCGGGGACGGGCGGTGAGGGACCCCGAGGGACGGGTGACGAGCATCGCCGGATTTCTGATGGACATCACCGATCGCCGCCGGCAGGAAGAACAGGCGATCCACCGGTCCCTGCATGACGAATTGACCGGTTTGGCCAATCGGGGTCTGTTCATCGACCGGGTCGAGCGTGCCCTGTCCATTCCCGACCGGGATGGGGGCGCTGATCTTTCGGTGCTGTTTATCGACCTGGATCATTTTAAACAGGTCAACGATCTGTACGGCCACGGTGCCGGCGATCGAGTTCTGATCGAGGTGGGCAGGCGGCTGGAGTCGGTTTTAAGACCGGGTGACACAGTGGCCCGGCTGGGCGGTGATGAGTTCGGAATCCTGTTGGCCAACGTTCAGGGAGTCGATCTGGCGATTCACATTGCGGAGAGAATTCTCAACCTGGTTTCCCAACCGGTTTCGGTCGGTCGGAACGAAATGGTCGTTAACGCCAGTATCGGAATCGCTACCAGCGAGACCGGGTACGAGGATGCCGCATCAATCATCGATGACGCAGACCTTGCGATGTACCGCGCCAAGAGTCTGGGTCGGTCGAGGTACCAGGTCTGCAATCCAACGATGCACCAGAGAGCGATGTCCAGAATCAACCTGGAGACCGAATTGCGGCAGGCGGTCGACCATGACCAATTCGAGATGCATTACCAACCGATCGTCGACCTGGATTCGGGCCGGGTTGCGGGCGTCGAGGCGATGGTGCGGTGGCAACACCCCGAGCGAGGAATGTTGACGCCTTCTCAGTTCATCGACGTCGCCGAGACAAGCGGGTTGATCGTTCCGCTGGGGTGGCGGGTCCTCGAGGATGCCTGCAAACAGGTTGGGTCGTGGCGTCGCGACATCCCGGAGGCCCGGGAACTCTTCCTCAGTGTCAACCTTTCGCCGAGAATCCTGATGGCCGACGGGATG
>JAUWTC010000226.1 GCA_030609785.1 Holophagae bacterium | reverse complement strand
TGTCGAAGATTTCTTCGATTGGTTGTCCGAAACTGTTCATTCACTCGACGCACGATGAGATCGTGCCGTACAAGATGGGCAGGCGGCTTTTTGACGCGGCCGGCGGGCCGAAGACCTTCTTCGAGGTCGTGGGATCGGGCCACAATGAGACGCTGGCGGTCGGTGGAACGGCCTACCTCGAAGCGGTCCGTGACTTTCTGGAGACCTTGCCGGATTGATCGGACACACAGGGCGGTTCCAGGTGTTGGCACCCGAAAAACAAGCCGCCTATTCGACTGAGAAAGCCATCAGCTCCACAGGAATGGTGGCGCCGTTGACGCACATGCACCGGTCATTGTCCTTGAGCATCCAGCCTCCACCGCCATCCTGGAGGGAAGTGCCGTCGCCACCGGTGCCGCTCAGCCAAAGGAAGCCGCAGTCGAGGGGGTGGGGCTGGCTTTGTACAGTGACCCATTTGCGGCCCACCGTGCCGAGGTCGCAGGCGGCCGGCAGGTCGAATTGGAAGAGGTCGAAGACGCTATACTGGATACCCGTATTGGTGATTACCGGGACCACCGCCTGGAGGTCGCAGATAACGGCGCCCGGTTCGCCTGCGGTTTCCTCGTAAAAGACCACGTCGAAGGTCATGCCTGTAGGATCGCACGCCTCCAACCCAGCAATGACCACACCGCTGAGGCCCCATACGGTGAGAGAACCGATGTCGAACCAGTCCGGATCGGCTGTCTGGTCGACAGACTCGGCCATAATAAAAGTGCCCCAAGTCGTCTGGTGGCTTGACATTATGTTCCAGTCGGGGTCTCCCGGGTTGTGTGGATCCTGTCCCAGCAGGAACCCGGGATCGCCGAGGTCACTGCACGTCGGGGCCTGTTGCTGCCCCCGAAGCTCGGACCCCGCCTCGGCGCCACTGGTGATACCTGCGGTCTGGTCCTGGTTCGCGATCGCCGGTCCAATGGATACGACCACCAGTGCCATCACACATACAACAAGATTCCGTGTCGCTTTCATGCTCGGTTCCTCCTCATGATCCGAATACAAAACCAAAATAATCGAGTATCGGTCTCGTCAAACTCAAAATCCCTGGATGTTATGAACAATATATCAGAGACCCAGAAGGAGATCATTATCGGAAGAATAAAGGGAAAGACCCGGACGAATATGTCGCCGGCGGTGGTTGCTACTTCGAAGTGGTGTTAACCCGACCTTCTCACCGGTGATCTACTACGGCGCGAAATACGCAGACGCCCATTCTGGGAAAGGGATGATCCCAGAACGGGTCCCTATCTTCAACGTTTTTTTGATCTCGCTCAGTCCAGCCCACGCTGGTCGCTTTGCGACCACACGGCTCCGCCGTGATCGCCCCCTGGGCGATGCGCGATGTCCCCACGTACTGTCAAGTACGTCTCATTCGCTCAACCTGCGAAAACGTCGAATCTCACCACGTCGTCCGCACCTCGAGACGAAAACCGGTGAGAAGGTCGGGCTAAAGGCGAACCGGATGCTTCGAAGGCAGACGCAGTACACTGGGCCCCGCTGGGAGGCGCAGATGTCCTTTCTTCGATCCATAATCATTCTGGCCTGTATCACCTGCACGGCGGCTGCGCTGGCCGCCCAGACGCCGGTCTCGATTGAGCGACTGGTGGTTCGGGTCACGTTTTCGGACCGGGCCGAGCTTCAAAAGGCGGCCTCGGTCGCCGAACCCTGGGAGGTCAACCTTGAGCAGGGGTTTGTGATCCTCGACGTCAGCCAGGAAGGATACGACCGTTTGGCTGCGCTTGGTCTCCCGGTCCAGGTCGATTGGGAGCGTACCGATCGCCTCAATCAGACCCTTGTGCCGCTGGAGGGGCAGACCGAGGGCATCCCGGGCTACCCGTGCTACCGAACGGTGGAGGAAACTCTTGCTGCCGGGGCAGCCATGGCCGCTGCCAACCCAAGCCTCGCCACCTGGATTGATATTGGTGACTCATGGGAGAAGACGATTCCAGGCGGTCCCGTCGGCTACGACCTGATGGTGCTCAGGTTGACGAACGACGCGATAGTCGGCGACAAGCCCGACCTGTGGGTGGAGGGGGCCATTCATGCCCGCGAGCTGACGACGGCCGAGTCCGTGACCCGCTTTGCGGAGTATCTGCTCGACAACTATGACGTCGACCCCGACATTACCTGGTTGCTCGACTGGCACGAGGTCCACCTTCTGCTGCAGGCCAACCCCGACGGTCGCAAAATGGCCGAGAGTGGGCTGAGTTGGCGCAAGAACACCGACAGCGATGACGGCTGCGGAACTCCCAACGATTGGGGCACCGATCTCAACCGCAATTTTGATTTCTATTGGGCCTGCTGCGGCGGATCCTCGGGCGACCCGTGCGCTAGCACCTACCACGGGCCCTCGGCGGCATCCGAACCGGAGACCCAGGCGATTCAGAGCTACGTTGCCGCCAACTTCCCCGATTTCAGGCCAGACGACCTGACGACGCCGGCGCCCGACACCACGACCGGTATGTTCCTTGACCTCCACAGCTATGGGGGTGACGTCCTGTCCGTGTTCGGCTTTCAGGATCCGCCCAACCCACCGAACGGCCCGGAGATCCTTGAACTGGGACGGAAGCTCTCATATTTCAACGGCTACTATGCCAGGCTCGGCAGCATTTACACGGTCGACGGTTCGACCAAGGACTGGGCATACGGCCGAATCGGTATGCCTGCCTATACCATTGAGTTGGGCAGTGCTTTCTTCGAGCCGTGCTCGAGTTTCGAGAGCACTGTATGGCCGGACAACCTGCCCATGCTGCTGTACGCCGCCAAGGCAGTGTCTGCACCTTACACCGCGGCAACTGGACCCGATGTTGTTGATCCTTCGGTTGTTCCGGTCCTTGTGGCGCCGGGTGACCCGGTGACGGTCCAGGCCACCGCAGACGACACGCTCTTCGGCCCAGGGGATGGTTCCATGCCGATTTTGCCGGTGACGGCGGCGGAAGTGTATGTGGACATCCCGCCGTGGGCTCCCGGGGCGGTGGCTCTATCCTTGGCTGCTGCCGACGGCAGTTTCAACTCGACCGTTGAGGCCTTGACCGGCACCCTGGATACCACCGGTCTCGCTGAAGGCCGTCATACTCTTTTCCTTCGCGCGCAGGATTCCAGTGGTGCTTGGGGGGTCGCGTCGGCGGTCTTTCTCCGTGTGCAAGACCCGGCAACTGCACCCCACATTGCCGGTACAGTGGTCGAGCAGGGCACCGGCGTGCCCCTGGCCGCAACGGTTACTGCCGACATCTACCAGACGACAACCAATCCGGGCGACGGTAGCTACGATCTGCTGGTCATCGCAGGCACCTATGATGTCACCGCCACTGCAGCTGAGCATATCGCGATGACCCACAATGGCGTGGCGGCGGTCAGCGGAAGTACGACAACGGTCAATTTCGAGTTAGTTCCCTGGCCGAAGATCACGGGCGCCGTGACGGAGCAGGGTTCCGGTGCAGCTCTGGATGCAACGGTCACCGCCGGCATCTTCCAGACCACGACTGATCCGGGCGACGGCAGCTATGAGCTGATCGTCGAGCCGGGCACCTATGACGTGACGGCCTCGGCGGTTGACCATGGATCGGTGACCGAGCACGATGTGGAAGTGGCGGGTGGAACGATCACACCGCTCGACTTCGAATTGGAACCGATGACGACCCTGCTCTTCGACGATGTTGAGGGCGGGAATATCGCTTGGACAATCGACAGTGCGGTGCCGGGAGGGGACAACTGGGACATCGTCGTCGACGGGTCTCCCAACCACGCCTGGTTCAGCTCCGATCACAACGCGCTCAAGGATGACCGGTTGGTCGCTGGTCCGTTCGCACTCAATGACGTGTCGACCCTATTTTTCGACCACCACTGGGGCTTCGAAGGCAGCTCCACCTTCTGGGACGGCGGTGTGCTCGAGGTTTCCATCGATGGCGCCCCCTGGCAGGACGTGCTTGTTGGGGGTGGTGTGTTCGTCGAAGGCGGCTACACGGGGACCCTGAGCGGGAGCAGCAATCCGCTGGCCGATCGCCAGGCGTGGACTGGGCAATCTCCCGGGACCGTGCAAACCGTCGTCGACCTGTCGGCGATGTCGTCGACCGACCTGTGGATTCGTTTCCGGCTCGGTTGCGACTCGTCGGTTGGCGCCGACGGTTGGTGGGTGGACAACATCCTGCTCCAGACCACCATCGACGCCGAGCCACCGCTATTTTCAGACGGATTCGAGAACGGGAGCACTGACCAGTGGTCCGGTACGGTCGGTGATTCTGTCGGTCAGGCTCGTGAACGGTTGATGGGGTCCTCTCCGGGTGGCCGATGACGAACCTCTTGGTTATCCTCGGACCGACAGCGTCGGGCAAGACGCGCCTTGGGGTTGAGTTCGCGCGCGAAAGTGGCGCCGAGATCCTCTCCATTGATTCTCGCCAGGTTTACCGTGGCCTGGACATCGGTTCGGGGAAAGACCTCGAGGAGTATGGCTTCGGAAATTCGAAGATTCCCTATCACCTGATCGATATCGTGGATCTCGATGTTGAATTCAGCGTGTTCGATTTTCAAAAGAGGTTCTTTCAAGCCTTTGAAAGCCTGCAGCAACGGGGAACGCCGGCGATTGCCGTCGGCGGCAGCGGTCTCTACCTTGAGGCGGTATTGATGACGTATCGGATGGTCGATGTGCCGCCGAACGAAGAGCTGCGATCCGAGTTGCAGGGTCTCTCGATCGACGAACTCAGGCAGCGGCTTTCGGTCTTGCGCTCGATGCATAACACCACCGATTCCGAGGACCGGGAGCGGGTGATTCGCGCCATCGAGATCGCCGACTTCACGGCCCGCCACGATCCCGAGCCGGCGCCCGATATCAAAGCCCTGGTGCTTGGTGTTCGATGGGACCGGGCGGTGCTGCGCCGCCGTATTCGGGACAGGTTGTCGGCCAGGTTGCGAGGGGGATTGATCGAGGAGGTCGAGCATTTGCACGGGAGCGGAGTGTCCTGGGAGAAGCTCTCCTTTCTGGGCCTGGAGTACCGCTTTGTTTCGGAATTCCTGAAGGGTGAGATCCGTAACGAAAACGATCTCAAGCAGAAGCTGGGCTCGGCGATCTGCGCCTTCGCCAAAAGACAAGAGACCTGGTTCCGGCGAATGCAGCGGAGAGGGGTATCGATTCACTGGATCGAAGAAGGCGACGTTACAAAGGCCCGTCGTGTGATCGAAGTCAATGGGGGATTTACGGGGATCGGCAGCCGGCCGAAATGACGGCGGATGCAAAACGTGCCAGACGTTTCACCGAGTGGCTTGAGAAGAGGAGCCCTGCGGATCGG
>JAUWTC010000314.1 GCA_030609785.1 Holophagae bacterium | reverse complement strand
TGAGCGGGAAAGTCGCCGGCTCGCCGCGTTTGACCGATGAATCGAACATCGTGCCGTCGGTGGTCCAGCCACTGTAGTGAACCGTGACCTTGTCCCAGGCGTCGGGGTGATCAGTGCCGGTGCCGGCTTGGAGCACCTTGGTCGCCAAACCGCTGTCGGTCGTCACCGCGTCATCGGGAGCCGCTGCGACGTCCGCCGGAGCGGGAATGTCTTGTGCCGAGGGGATCGAGGCGGCAAGGAGAAAAACCAGGGCGAAAATTGCAGAATATGTCGTAATCTTCATGGGCGACACCCTAACCTGAATGCCGGCGAGGCACAAGTGGGACAACCCCAACGACAAAAAAACGTATGACAGTGGTAACCGAACGACTGTATGCTGGAAAGTCACTCTTTGAATTTCGGTGTGCACCCGTGAGCACCCGGACCGCGAGGATTTTTGAAAGGATTTGATCTGAAATTCGGCGCCTTGACCGCGGCCGTCTCTCCGACCGAGGAACGGCCGGAGGTCGAGCTTGACGAGCGGTCGGTCATCCGGCCCTCACCGGTGACGACGCCCTTCGGCATTCGGGTGGGGGAAGGGTGGACCGCGTGGCTCTTCTTCGTCTACTTTTTCGTGTTGGCCTGCGCACAATACGCGGTCAAGAGCGTCAGGCAGGCGACGTTCATCGACAGCTGGGGTGCGGAACAGCTGCCGTGGGTGTTTTTGGCTTTGGCGCTGGTGTCGTTTCCGGTGCTGGTCCTCTACACGCGTATTGCCGCTCGATATCGGCTTCATCGGACGATCATTGTCTTCTGCGTCCTCCATGGACTGATACTGGCGGCTTTTTACGAACTCTTTGCCCTTCCCGGCCGGTGGGTGCCGGTCCTCTTCTACGTCTGGTCGACAGTGGCTTTCGGTGTGGCGGTGTCTCAGCTGTGGTCGTACGCCGGACAGGTCTTCAACCCCCGCCAAGCCAGGCGATTGTTCGCCTTCGTCGGCGCCGGAGGCTTACTGGGCGGAATCCCGGGGGGGTTGCTGGCCCGCACGGTATCGGGACGGGCCGGGACCTATGCCACTTTGCTGATCTCGGGTTCGTTATTCCTCGCGGTCGCCGCATTGGTTTTTCTGATCGAACGGCAGAGGTCTTCCGGTGGGGAGGCCCACACCACCCGTCTGGAGGACCGGTCCATCCGGGAAGCCCGAGGTGGGCTGAAAACCGTTCTGGGGTCACGCCTGCTGGAGATGATCGCCCTGATAATGATGGTGACGATGATCGCCGCACAGATGGTCGAACTGCAATTCAACTGGGCCATCCAGTCGGTCACCACGGGTCTCGACCACCGGACTGCAATGTTCGGTGGCGTCTACAGCGCGATGGCGTTTGTGGGTTTTCTCTTCCAAATGATATTCACCCGGCGTATCCACCGTGGATTGGGTGTGGGATTCAGCATGAGGGTGCTGCCGGTGACGGTGGCAGCGTCGACGCTGTTTTTGATTCTTGCGATCGGTGTCGTGCCTGCGATGATCGTCGGTGCGGCATGGTGGCTGAAACTCAGTGAAGGCGGACTCCGACACTCGATCGACCAGGCGACACGGGAGTTGTTGTTCCTGCCGGTGCCGGCGGGGCTGCGCCGCCGCGGTAAGGCGTTCATTGACATCTTCGTACAGCGTTTCGCCAAGGGTGTGGCAGCGGTCCTCCTTCTTCCCGTTGCCTTCGGCGTATTTGGAATGGCCCATGTCGGTGTCATGACCCTGGTGGTCGTAGCCCTGTGGTTGGTGATTGCAGAATTGACCCGGCGTGAATACGTTCGGGCCTTTCGGGAAGGCCTCAAATCCGGCAGTGTCGACGAACCCGACCCCGTTGATCTGGACAACGTCACGACGATGTCGACCCTCGTCGAGGCACTGGGGAGTTCGGACGCACGAGAGGTCGTCCACAGCATCCAGTTGCTCGCCTCCCACGGCCAGGGTCGGCTGGTGCCTCCGCTGCTGCTGCACCATGACGACGCCGAGGTCCGGCGACGTGTTGTCGAGGTCCTGGCGGACGAGGGTCGTGAAGATGCCGTAGGCTTGATCGAGCGGGCGATCGGTGACGTGGATCCTGTGGTCCGAAGTGCGGCGATCAGTGCCCTGGCCACACTGAAAAAAGAGGACGCCTCATCGATGATGGAGGGTCGGCTTGATGACCGGGATCCCCGGCTGCGGGCGGCGGCCGTGGCCTTTCTCGTGGATCTGGGTCGGCCGGAAGCCAGAGACAAGGCCTCCGAAGTTCTGCTGGAAATGTTGTCCGACGGCAACGGGGCTGTACGCTGCGAGGGCGCCAAGGCCCTGGGCCAGGTCGATGAACTCAGGGGCGAGGGGTGGTTGATCCAGCTCTTTTACGATCCCGAACGGCAGGTGGTCCGTGAAGCCATTCGGGCCGCCCGCCGGCGACAGGAGCGGGGCCATCGCAGTCCCTTGACCATTCCGGTCTTGATCTCCCTGATGGGCGACCGGCGGTTCAAACACGAGGCTCGGGAAGCGATTGTCGCCCATGGAGATCAGGCCGTCGACGCCCTTGTTTTGTTCATGAACTCCTCGGACGAGCAGATCTGGGTTCGACGTGCCATCCCCAAGACGATGGCTCTGACCGGTGGGTCGGAGGCCGTGGCGGCCCTGGTGGACAGCCTGGCAGTTTCGGACGCCTTTCTCAGGGCCAAGGTCATCGAGAGTCTTGCTTCGCTCCGGCGCAAGAACCGGGACCTGGAGGTGGCGCCGGAGCCCGTGCGGCGTGAGATCCGGGAGGAGGCCAGGCGGTACCTCAGCGACCTGGTTGACCTGGTCGTTGTCAGTTCGCCCCATCATCTCCGGTTCGAGGGGCCGCATGCCGAATGGGATTGCGAGGGCCGGGTGCCCACCCTGTTGCAGCAGTTTTTGGCCCGTCGGATGCGGCAGGGAATCGACAACCTGTTCGGCCTGCTGGAACTCCTCTATCCGCCGGACGATATTCGGGCGGCCTTGAGGAGTCTCTCGAGCGGCGAGGGGGTGCTGGTCGCCAGGGCCCTCGAGTACCTGGACAACAGTCTCGCTGGGAGCGTTCGCCGCGACGTCTTTGCCGTGATCGAGGACCTGTCGATCGACGACAAGGTCCATCGGGGGGCACAGATGTTCTCTCTCTATGTTCAGAGCCCCGAACAGACGATGAGGCGTTTCCTGGCCCTCGATCTGGAACGGGACCCCGATGCTCTGGGGGTGGTGGTCGCGACAATATTCGGGGTTTCGGTCGACGGAGTCGAGAACCTTCTGCCTGAGGTGGAGGCTTTCGTGACCGCCGGAACTCATCCGCTGGTCCGGGAAACCGCGGAGTGGGTCGCGGCTAAGATGAAAGAGGGATCTACCGTGCAGGGAAGGCATCGGGTTGTTCCTTCGGCCTCTGACGGAGGCGACGAAACGACCGGGGAGGTCGACATGACCGGAATGGCCCGAATCGAAATGATGGTCTTCTTGCAGGGGGTTGACCTCTTCTCCTTCTGCGATGCGGATCAGATGCTGCGGCTGGCCGCCATTTCCCGCGAGTGGCAATTCGATGCAGGCGAGACGATTTATAATCGCGGCGCCTCGGCGGATGCGCTCTACTGTGTCGTCGAGGGTTGCGTTCGCCTGGTGCACGGAGACGGGCGCGAAGACGAGGTCGGCCCACGGGGCCGATTCGGCGTCGGCGAGATTCTCAGTGGACGGTTGCGGGACGGAGACGCCGTAGCCTCGAAACCGACCCGCGTGTTGATTGTCGAGGCCGATGACTTCTTCGATCTCTTGTCCAACAATATCGAGATCGTCAAGGCCCTGTTTCGGCAATTGTCCAAGACCGGCCTGAATCGCGAAGGAGTCAGCTCATGAAGAGGATCCAAAGCCGTCGAATGATCGTCGTACTCGCGGTGATGTTCCTTTGTGGAGCGTGGCTGCCGCTGGCCGACGCCGGTGATCCGGAGCGCATTGTGGCCGTCGGTGATGTGCACGGGAGCGTCGAAGGCTTGACCGAAATTCTCGAGGAGGCCGGGGTGATTGATGCTTCGGGGCGGTGGATCGGGGGGTCAATGACCCTGGTCCAGCAGGGAGATCTGCTGGACCGTGGACTGCAGGTGCGGGAGGTGATGGATCTCCTGATGAGACTGCAGCGCGAGGCTCCGAAGGCTGGTGGTGAGGTCATCTGCTTGTTGGGAAACCACGAAGGCATGAATCTCCTGGGATTGGTCCGGGACGTCAATCCTGAAATCTATGCGGCCTTTGCC
>JAUWTC010000273.1 GCA_030609785.1 Holophagae bacterium | reverse complement strand
CCGCCAAAGACCTCGGTGTAGCCCCCACAGGCGTCGCCGGTCCAGACTGACACCAGGGTGTCGGCGGCCGATCCACAGGTCGAGATGGCGTAGGTGTGGCTGACCGCAGGCGTAAACTCGAACCAGAGAGACGCCTCTCTGCCCGAATCCGGGTGGGAGGCTTCCAGATCGACGCAGGACAACACCGGATCGGTGGCGGCCATCGTGGCAAACTCGTTGGAGGTGATGATCGTCGCCGGAAAGGGGCCGTTGCCCGGAAGAGCACGGGGCGTGCTGCAATCGTCAGCCGGTTCCATCGCCATGACGCTGAAGAAATCAACAGCCTGTTCGCCGTGAGCGTCGGTGACCCGGGCGGCGATCTGATACAGACCGCCCGACGGCACGGTCATTTGAAAGTCCGAGGTGACCGTTCCGGTCCCCTGATCCTGGTGAAAGAATTGATAATCGGTGGTCATGTACCAGTCGACGTCCAAGAGGTCGCCGTCGGCGTCGGTTGCCGTGGCCTTCAGCTCGAGGGTGTCTCCGGCGTTTACCGACACCGTCGAATTCGACGGATCTGTGATCTGAATCTCGGGCCGGGTGTTCTCGGGTCGCTCGATCGCCAGTTCCCAAAAGCCACGGCCGTAAGTGCCGATGCGCATCATCGAACCGTCCGGCAGAATCCGAATGTCGTGGATCGAGGCTGCCGGCAGACCGTTTCCCCAGCGCGCCCAGGACACACCGGCGTCAGTCGAGCGGTAGAGCCCGACATCAGTGCCGGCATAGGCGACATTGGGGTCGGTCGGGTCGAAGCGGACCGCCTGTGTGTTGAACAGGGGCAACCCGGTGCCGCTGTAGCTCCAGGTCAGTCCTCCGTCGGTGGTGCGTTGGACCCCACGCCCCGCAGAAGAAACTTCCATCGCGGCCAGCGCGAGGTCGGGATCGTGAGGTGAAATTTCGAGATGGTAGGCTTTTTTGCCCACAACGCTGGCAAACCAGGTGCGTCCCCCGTCACGTGAGCTATAGACAATGCCACCCTTTGACATCATGACTCGGTCGGGGTCGGCAGGCGTTGCAGCGATCGCCCAGACCTTCCCCGTGGTCCAAAAAAAGCCGGAGATGTCGTTGACCGTATCCTTGGGCAGGCCGTACCAGCTGTCACCGCCGTTGTCCGACCGCCACAGGCGTTCGGCGCCGGTGAAGACGATGTTGGGGTTGCTTGGGTGGAGGATCAAGGGCGTGATGAAGGGTGCATCTTCGTTGAATTTGTTGAAGGGGGGACTGATGTTACTGAATCTCCCGGAAAGTGGGTTGGTTCGATAGACCCTCGTGTAGTAGATGGTGCCGTACATGATCTCGGGCATCATCGGGTTGATCGCGCACTCGAAACCGTCGCCGCCAAGTACCAGGTCGAATGTGCCGTCGCCTGCGTCTCGTCGAAGGTTGGTCCCGTTGTCTTGTGTGCCACCGAGGACGCGCTCCCGGTTGACCGGGTCGATGTCCATGCCGTAGTACTGGCGCGTGACGACCCCGTCATTTCGTCCGGCCCAGGTATTGCCGTCGTTCTCCGATTTCCAGACGCCACCGTCGTTGCCGACCCACAAGGTGTCGCCCTGGTACTGAAGGTCGTGTACATCGACGTGCGGGATGGTCGCAGACCCCATGCCGCCGCCCTGGTTGTATGAATATTTGCTGATCCAGGTCTCGCCACCATCCTTGGTCTGGACGTACCAGACTCCTCCAGCGTTGACAATGTCAGGGTTGGTCGGGTTGACGACGATCGTGTTGTCGTACCAGCCCTGATTACCGAGGTAGATATTCGCCCTGTTGGTCGTCGAGAGTGCGGTCTCGACCCAGGTCTCACCACCGTCGTCTGAGCGGAAAATGCTGCTTGTCGGCGTCGCACCGTCGATTCCCCGGTCGGTGTTGGTCGCAAAATAGAGAATCTGATCATCAGAAGGTGCAACGGCGAATGCTGCGCGACTGGCGACGTAACCAACCAATCCAGGGAGGCCTTCGCCACCGACCGGGAGCCAGGTCAGACCCCGGTCTTCGGACCGCATCACCCGACCGGTGCCGGACGGACAGGAACTATTGCACCACTGGCAGGCATAGAGCAGATCGGCATTGCTCTTCGAGCGGACGACATCGGTGAAAGCAAAGGCCGTCGGAACCAGTGTCTGCCAGGTGACGCCGCCGTCCTGGGTTCCCAATAATCCTTTTTCGGTTGCTGCAAAGACGATTTCGTCATCGTCGGGATCAACGTCGAGGGCGAAGAACAGATCGGATACCGGGTTCTCGTCACCGGTTGGAAATATCCATGTCTCGCCGCCGTCATCGGAGCGAAGGAGTCCGATGCCTGGGATGTAGCCGGTGCCTCCGGCGATCAAGGTGTCACCCTCACCTGTGCCGAGGTAGACGACATCGGTGCTGCCGGGCGCCCACGCCACTGCGCCGACGGAGAGATCGGACAGGCCGTCGGTCGTCGGATACCAGGACATCCCGCCGTCGAGAGTCTTCCAGACACCACCGCTGGCAGAACCCTGTAACACAACCCCTTCAAGGGTTGGGTGCGGCGCGATGGCGGCCACACGGCCGGCGCCGTTGATCGGCCCGATGTTGACGAAGCCGTCATCTTCGAGCCCCTTGGCGCCAAGGTGGCGACCCTCGGCGAGCCAATGGGAATATGAAAAACGCGCACGGTCCAACATGTGTCTGGAAGTGAGTTTGCCGTCTTGACCATGCATCTCGAGGTATGCCTTGATTCGTTCCTTGATCGCGGTGTCTTCGCCGACCCGGCCGTCGCCATCTCGGTCGGAGATGTCATGGCTGGGGGCCTCCGGAGCAGGGGGAGCCGTTGTTGCCGCGACGCCGAATGCTCCGGTCATGCTGACGACAAGCGTCGCAAAGACTAGGGTACGAACGAGGCTGGTCTGGATCATTGGTTCTCCGTTCCGCCGGAAGAGAATCGTCCACGGGACCGGGCCGACGGCCGACATATACTACAGCAAAGAACAACATTCGGCGTCTGGGTCGCTTCCATCAACCCTGATCACCGTATTCACCCCTTTGCAACCCCGAAGGAATTCGTTTCATTCTGGGAGGACAATGGCACAATGGCTTCGGGCCAGACCCGTGCCGGGCCGAAGGGATGGACGAGTTTTTCGAATTGACTTTTCGATCAAGAAGATCCGCAAGGCCTGAGATGGATATCGGGGACGACCGTGGTGCCAACAGACGGTTCTTGATTCTGGCTCTCGGCCTCCTCGGTGTTTTCCTGATAAGCCGACTCTGGGGTCTGGGTTCCTGGGTTCATCTCCTCAACGACGAGTCCATTGAGCTCCATCGGGCTTTGCTCATCCATGCTGACCTGGGAAATCTTTGGCTGCCCAATGTCGAATACAAACCGCCACTCTTCTACTGGCTCGCGGCAGTGATGGTTGGGGTGTTTGATGACCCGGTCATCGCTGTGCGGATGATCTCAGTCGGAGCAAGCCTGCTGACGCTCGTGGCCCTGATGTTTTTCGTGTGCCGAACCTATGATCGGAAAACCGCTCTGCTTGCGGCTTTTCTGTACGTGCTGTCGCCTCATGGCCTCGTGTTTGACCGCACCGGATTAATGGAGACATTTCTTGCCTTTTTGGTGTTTTTGTCATACGTTTTTCTTATCACAGGTCGTGCCGGGCTCCGTCCTGACCTCCGCTCGGTTTTTGTCGGTGTCCTTTTGGGCCTGGCATTTTTCACGAAGCAATCGGCGTTGCTTTTCTTTCCGTTTCCTTTGTTGTGGACCCTCCTCGATCGACGACGGCGCTTTTCGGCGTGGACCGGCCTGGGTGTGATCTATGCAACTGCTGCGGTCTTTGTTGTGTTGTTTGTCATCGCGCCTGACGTCTCGTCCATCTGGGCGGCCCGAGACGTTGCGGGTGACGGGACATCGGCAGTGCTCTATCACGGCAGCTACCGCCTTTCACCTTCTGAAATCCTAGGATTCCCGTGGCGAATCTGGTTCGACAATGCCATGACAATGATGAGGATCTTGGCTGAGCAGTTTACGATTCCGATTGTCGTTCTGGCGCTTTTGGGAGGCCTGGTCTCGCGGTACAGGAAGAACGCAGCTGCGGTCTTTCTCTACGCGGCGATGCCTGTGGTCGTGATGACTATCATCGCCAACGGCATGTCCGGCCGGGCCTACATGTTTCCCTTTCTCATTGCGCCGTTGTCGATTCTCGCGGCGGACGCGACCATCGTGACCGGATCCTGGTTGTCTGCGAGACTCGGGCTGTTCCGGGGGCGAATCGCCACGGCGTTCATTGTATGTGTGATCGTTGCGACAGCTCTTGGGAAGGACCTCCCCTTGCTGCTGCGACCAATGGGAGCACTCGAAGGAATGAAAGAAGGGGTGCTCGCCCCACCCAACATGAGCGAGTATCGGGTACGCGAAGCGGCTGATCTCCTGGCTGAGATTGCTGAAGGAGAACCGATTTACGTGCTGACCGACCTCAGTTTCGGCATGCCGAACGACGGACTCGCTGTCTCCTTGTGGGGGCATGACGAGGTAGGACTTCTCTATATTTGGTGGATCAATTCACCGTCGATTCCGCTCGTGCCTGAGGGGCCGATCGAGGTGTACCAAAGCAATCACCATCGAACCTCTGACCGCACAATATTGAGGGGGCGGCAGTTGCAATCGCGCCCGGTGTACTGGATCACGAACTCCCTTCGTTATCCGGCTGAGTTTGTACGGCTGAAATCGCCCGAAAGCGAGCTGATTTTCAATCTGCCAAGTCCTGATGGTTCGTCCCTCGACCT
>JAUWTC010000196.1 GCA_030609785.1 Holophagae bacterium | reverse complement strand
CACCGAGATGTTCGCCGAGGTTGACCCGAAGCCGTTGGCTTCCGCCTCAATCGCTCAAACCCACAAGGCCGTGACCCTGGATGGGGTGCGTGTCATCCTTAAGGTCGTCAAGCCCGGCATTCGAGAACTGCTGATTAGGGATGCGGCGCTGCTGCGAATCTTCGGGCGGATTCTCCAGTGGATCACACCTCAGTACCAGCCGCGCAGGGTCGCTGACGAATTCTGCGAATTCACCCTCCGTGAGATTGAAATGCAGTTGGAGGCGGAGAACACAGAGAACTTCATCGAGAACTTCAAGGACATGTCCGAGGTGGTGTTTCCCGAGATTTTCAGGGATTTCACCGGCGATCGGGTCCTGTGCGAGGCATTCCTTGACGGGGTGGCGCCTGACTCGGATTTGGCCTCCACATTGTCCGAGAGCGAACGACAGCAGTTGATTGATGTCGGGGCTTCGGCGATCATTCGAATGCTCTACGAAGACGGCTTCTTTCATGCTGACCTTCACCCGGGCAACATGATGGTCCTGCCGGGGATGAAGATCGGTTTCATCGACCTCGGCATGGTCGGCCGGATTGAGACCGATGTCCGGCATCATTTGTTCTCGACCTACTACGGGATGGTGATGGGCAATTTCGACCAGGCGGCACGTCACCTGGCGGAAGTTGCCCAGAAGGATGAGAAGAGTGACGTGCCGGGCTTCAGGCGGGCGATGCGGGAGTTGTGCCGCCGTTGGCGTCGTGGGTCGAAGATCGAACAGAAATCATTGGCGTTACTGATGCTGGAGTCGGTGCAGTTGGGCGCTCGATACCACATGTACTATCCGGTTGACATGGTCCTGATGGTCAAGGCCTTGATCACCTACGAGGGCGTCGGATACATGATGAACCCGGAATTCAACGTGGCCGAGGTCTCGGAGCGGCACGTCTACAGGATCTTCCGCACGCAGCTATCGCCTGCGAGCCTGATTCAGCAGGGCCTTCGTGCCGCTCCCGACATGGTCGATGCCTTCGTTCGAATGCCTCAGTTGGTAACCGAAGGGCTTCGAATCCTGGAACAGCAGACCCGAAGGCCACCGGAAAAACCTCTGGCCGGTCTCAGGGGTACGCTGTTTGGTGGCTTTGCCCTTGTTTCCGGCGCCATTCTTGCGGCGTTCGACGGTCCGTGGCCGGTGTGGAGCCTGCTGATTATTCTCGGACTGTTGGTCCCGCTGAGGCGAGGGCGGTAGGGGGGAGCTTCAGCTCTCAGCTATCAGCTGTCAGATTAGCTGCCCGTAAAATTCGGACCGTCCCAATGCGGGGCAGGAGCCCCGCGCTCCAGGACACAGTCCCAGCAGCTGATCTGGCTCTTTTTTTGGATTTCTCAGGCGGCCTCGTTGTTTGCTGATAGCTGATAACTGATAGCATTTGCTCACGAATAGTCGACTTCAAACCCTTGCGCTCTCCAACCGGCGAGGCGGACGGCGATTGCGGTGACTCCCAGAATCAGGATGATCGCCAACCACACTGGCGTATCGGACCCGGTGACTGCCAGAGGCCCTAAACTCACCGGTACGGGCAGCAGCGCGTGAAGATGGCGGCCGATGCTGAAGACGCGGATAGGGAAGGGGAGGTAGGGCGCGAGCGCCTCGAAGCCCAGATACAGAGCCGCCGGAACCATCGGGTTTTTGAAGAACATGCCGGCAAGCAGAAACAGGGCGCCATATCCGACTGCGGCCAAGCCGGTTATGGCGACATAAGCCGCCAGGTGGCCCAATCCCTGGACCGTGGTCATGACCTGAAGTGTGCTCCCGACACCATTGGCCAGGCGGTAGAACACGACCAGGGCAATGGTCGAGGGAACCAGCACGGTAAGGGCGACCGCCAAAGCGCCAAAGTACTTGCCGACGATCAGATCACGCCTCCGGATGGGGAGCAGAAGGGTCAGGTGGAGCGTGTGTTGCAATACCTCGCCCCGAAAGCTCTTGACGAAGAGAAAGGCGCATCCGAAGAACACAATGAAACGCAGGTGGAACAGGGAAAAGATTTGGGCCAGTTCGTGGGTCGTTCGCCCGACGTCCATTCGAGCGCCGTCAGGGAAAACGACGGTCCGCACCAGGGCGATGACGACCGGGAGAGAGCAGAAAAGAACCAGGCCGAGTGTTCGCCGACCGCCCAAGGTTCGCCTGAAGTCGACGCCCGCCACGGTGCGAATCTGGCGCGCTCGGAACATGGCGCCCGTCATGGTCCCCCCTCCGGTCCAATCAGGTAGTCATAGACCGCTCGAACATCCTCATCGGCCGGAACAACGGTCTCGACCGCGAGATTCTCCTCGAGCACGATGTGAGGAAGTTCCGCGAAGAAGGCCTGTCCGTCCCGAGTTGACACGACGACCCCGCCGCCCTGGTCGAGAATTCGGGCGCCGACGACATGTGCCATCTCGAATGCACGCGCCGCCACTCTCTTCGGCCGGTCACAGCGGATCAGGATCTGCACGGGCTGGTCGACGATCTCCTGGCGAACATCTCGGATGGTCCCCTCTGCCACGACTCGTCCGCCGTGCATCATGATGATCGTGTCGGAGATCAGGTCCACCTCATGCAGGATGTGGCTGGACACCAAGATGTAGTGCCCGTGGCCTGCAAGTTCCTTGAGGACGTCGATCATCTCGGACCGGCCCTGGGGATCCAAGCCGTTGAGAGGCTCGTCGAGAATCAGTACTTGGGGGCTGTGGCAGAGGGCATTGGCCAGTTTGACTCGCTGCTTCATACCCTTTGAATAGGCGTCGATCCTCCGGCCGGCAGCGGCTGTGAGGCCGACAGTCTCAAGGGCTTCCATGGCACGCTCCCGAGCCGTCCTTCGGGCCAAACCGTGCATCATGAGGGTGTCTTCCAGAAGAGACTGCCCGGTTGCGCCTGGTGGGAAAGTATCCCACTGGGTGCAGAAGCCGACCTTTCTGAAGAGAGCTTCCGGATTCCCGGGACTGATGCCCAAGACCCGGACACGTCCCTGCGTCGGCCTGATCAGACCGGCCATCAGGTTCATCAGTGTGCTCTTGCCGGCGCCGTTCGGTCCGACCAGGCCAGTCAGCCCTGGTCCGATTCTCAGATCGACATTGTTGACCCCGAGCACTTCCCCATAAAATTTGGAGACCCCACTGAGAACGATCCTCTCCGCTTCGGTCATCTGATCTCCTGAACCGCACGGAGTTTGATGTTGAGAACCCACAGTCCGCCCAAAACAACTGCCGCAAGGGTCAGCCAGTTGGCCGGCGAGGGAAGGGCGCTCGGTGGGACCGCTCCAAAGAAACGCAGGACAACACTCTCAATCGCACGGCTGAGGTGGAGGAGATCGCCGATTGAAGACCGGGTTACGCCATTGACCAATCGGCCGACGACGGCTGAGATGATGAATATTGCCAAGAGGGCGCCCCTGGAAAACGCGGCCAGCCGAATCCAGGCCGAAACGGCAAGGCAGAGCGTTGTGACGACCACGATCCAAACCAGGTGGCCCACGAAAAACGCCACCGCGATCCGGATGTTGTCGATGGTCCATTGCCCACCGCCCAGGAGGGCTTGAAGAGAAAAGGTCAAAAGGCCCGGGATCCATGTAATCGGCGACAGCAGCAGGAATACGACGGCGGCCTTGCCGAGGACATACTCGCGGCGACTGATGGCACGAGCCAGAATAACGCCGAGTGCGTTGTTGCCGACATCAGCCGCGATCAACGGTGGTGTAACAATCACGGCCACCAGGAATGCCGGCATCGCTTGCCAGCCGAACAGGTGAAGAAAGATCCAATCCGGCGCCTTGGCAAACCAGGAATCAAGGCCACCAAACTGCTCGAGGAACTGAGTGTTGTGGCTGAAGTAGATCGCCAGAACGGCCGCCGCCGACGGCAACAGGCACAGAATGTAGAACGCCAGGAAAACCCGGCTCTCGAATACGTCCTTCAGAGCGAAGCGGGTCAGAACCAGGAAGCGCCGGGACGTCGGCGTCACCGGACCATCCCACGCTCTCCATCCCCGGTCACGAACGACCATGATCACCCTCCATGGCCCGCAGGAAGATGTCCTGCAGAGAGTCCCGGGTTCGTTCGAGTCGCCGGAGGGCCAGATCTTCATCAGCCGCAGCTGCGAAAATACTCCTGACATCGAGATGGGCAGGGAGTTCCACCCTGAATCTGCCGTCTCCCCGGACATCTACGGAACACCCGAGGCGTTCCAAGGTTCTCCCGAATTGAGGAGAAGGCGGCAGAGTTTCAAGGTCAACAAAAACCCGAGCGCTCTGGTGCTCCGAGGCCAGGTCGACCTGCCCTGCGAGCCGGCCGTCCTTGAGGATCATCACCTCGTCGCAGACGGCCTCGACATCGCCCAAGAGGTGGGAAGAGAGAAGAATGCCGGTCTGGCCCTCTCGGCCGATATCCATGATCAAATCGAGCATGCGATGCCGTGCGACCGGATCCAGTCCGTTGGTGGGCTCGTCGAGAAGAAGCAATTGCGGACCGTGGACCAGGGCCTGCGCGAGTTTGACCATCTGTTTCATGCCGGTCGAGAATGATCCGACCTTGCGGTAGCGGCTTTCACCCATACCGACAAAGGTCAAAGCGTCGTGGGTCCGCTCAAGTGCTGCGTCGGGCGGCAGGCCGCTCAGTTCCCCCATCATCCTGACGAAACGGACCGCACTCATGCCACTGATGTAGGCGTCGTCTTCAGGCATATAACCTATGATTGAACACACCGTGCGGCTGTCGGTCGCCAGGGAACGGCCCAGGACACTGGCATTCCCGGCCGCCGGCGGGAAAAATCCCATCAATGTGCGTACCAGCGTTGTTTTTCCGGCTCCGTTGGGACCCAGAAGACCGACGATGCGTCCTGTGACCGTCGTATCGAGGCGATCAAGGATCGTTCTGCCGCCTAGACGTACCGAGAGTCCCTGAATCTCCAGCAGGGGAGGGGTGCTTCGTGAACCGACACCGACCTGGGACTGAAAATTCGTTGAGTTCGTCAACGCCTGCATATCCACAATAACGGAGGCCGGCCGCTGAGGTTCTTAGACATCGAAAAAGGAGCTCGTCGCACTTTCGTCAACGAAGACCACTCCATCTTCGACCGTGACCGGGAGAACCTTGAGATGGGAGCCCTTGCACGGTCCGTTGGTGCACAGTCCATCATCGGGTCGAAAGACCGCACCGTGGGAGTTGCACGTCAGCTGACCCTTCGCGGCGTCGAAGAACTCTGAGGGGGCCCTGTCGTCCAAGCGCATCGGCAGGTGGCGGCATTGGTTTTTGTAGGCTCTGACAGATCCATCCGGCATCCTAACGAGGATGCCTTCTTCGTCCAAGGGGCCTTCGTTGTAAGCGAACTTCATGCCGCTCTCCGGGATCTCGTCGACGGTCGTGATGCGCTTCATGCAGGCATGATACGACCGCGGATCCAAGACAACAAACCGCATGAGAAAAATGAACCGCCAAGACGCAAAGACCGCAAAGGAAACGCAAAGGGGGAATTTGAGGTTTGTGTGGGAAGAAGCAGTTTCAATATCCCCTGGGGTATAAGAGTTTAAGAGTTCAAAAGTACAAGAGTTAGAAACCCGGGAGCATAGACCAATGGCCGTAACGAGAAGCTTGTCAGCCCGTTCTGCATAAACTCTTCAACTCTTCAACATTTGAACTCTTGAACCCTTGCACCTTCGAGCAGTCTAACCCTCAGATCCTCTGAGCGCCTCTAACAGCCCGGCCATGTCCTCTGGGATAGGCGCTTCGACT
>JAUWTC010000396.1 GCA_030609785.1 Holophagae bacterium | reverse complement strand
GCGAGCGCTGGAGGGCCGTATGGTCGATCGCGTGCCCTCAGACGACGGGACAGCACGGCTTCGGGTGTTGGCTGAAGACCGGCCTCATCCCAGCGCCGAGGCCCTGGAACCCACCCTCGAGGATGGTTATTTGGCGCTGGTGGGGGAGGAAGGATGAGAGTCAAAGGGTCGAAGGGTCAAAGGGTCAAAAAGTCGAAGAGGTCACAAAGGTCAAAGGGGTCGAAGGGGATGACAAAAGGATGAAGGCAGAAGGATGAAAGAAAAAGAACGTTCAACGTTCAACGTCCAACGTCCAACGTCGAAATTCGCGTGGAGGGGGGCCGGGTATTTGGGGGTTGACGTTCGTTGCCAGCGGTATCGGAGTTCTGGTCCGTGGGCTCTTGCAGCCCTTGAGCCTCGGCTGTTTCGTCTCACCACAATCCGCCCACGGGCGCGTACTTCAAAGTTGAACGTTGGACGTTGGACGTTGGACGTTCATTCCCGATTTGGTTGCGGCCAGGGGGCCGCGCTGGGCCTTTGCGTCTCTGCGTTCCTTGTCTTCCTTTTTGTGCCTTTTTGTGCCTCTTTGTGGCTATTTCTTTGTGTTCTTCGTGCACTTCGTGGTTCAGTCTCTTTCCTCTTTGCGTTTCCTTCGCGGTCTTGGCGTCTTGGCGGTTCAATTGCCTTTTTGTGGCCTTTTCCTTGCGGCCGACTCTGCGGGGGCACTGTATGACTCGGCTGTCGATCTTCCGCTCTCGGCTCGGGGAATGGTTGCGGTTCGTCGGGCTTTCGGCGCGGCTGATCGGGGGTCGCCGGTTCTGGATCGCCCCTCTGTTGACCCTGTTGTGGCCGGCATTCCAGGCGTTTCGTCTTGTTGTGGGGTGGCAGCAGTCGGTCTTCGAGCCATCGTCGGTTCAGACGGCCCTCGTGGGCTTTCCGATGATCGTCCTGGCAATCGGCCTGGGGGTCCGGATCATCGCCGATGAGATCGATCGGCGGACCCTGGAGATCGCCTACACCGTGCCCGGAGGAGCTCACCGAGTGTGGCTCGGTAAGCTGGGCGCTGCCCTCGGTCTGCTGGTGGCGGCCGAGGCCTTGTTGGCAGTAGCTACCTCGGCCCTCTTCGCGCCGGTGACCCTCGGAGCCCTCTACGGCGCCCTACAGGCAGCGGTGTTCTACCTGGTCCTCTCCATGGGCCTGGCCGTCCTGACCCGGTCGGAGATTACGGGCGCCCTGGCCGCGGCGGTGGTCCTGAGTGTCAACGGCGTCTTTACAGGATTCGGTGGGAACCAACTTCGAGTCTCACCGACATTTAACCCTCTCAGGTTGGCTGGGACCGCACCAGAGATCGTCGTGGCCTACACCCTGCAGAACCGCGTGGGAATCGTCCTGGCGATCGCCGCGCTGACCGCTTTGGCCTTCGCCCGTGCCGAGCGACGTGAGAAACTCTTGGGCTGATGTTTGTCCGTCTCCTCCTGCTGTTCACCGTAGTTCCGGCACTGGAGCTGATCCTGCTGATCCAGTTGGGGCGTCACGTTGGGTTCTGGCCGACTGCGGGCCTGGTGCTCGGGACCGGTATCGTCGGCGCCTGGTTGGCCCGGCGCGAGGGCCTCAAGGTCCTGAGGGCCGTCAATACCGAGATGGCCGAGGGCCGGATGCCCACCGATCATCTCCTGGACGGGCTGCTGATCCTGGTGGCCGGGGCGGTACTGCTGACGCCGGGGCTTCTGACCGACGCGGCCGGCTTCGTTCTCCTGGCGCCCCCGGGACGGCGACTGATTCGCGCAGCCGTCTCGAAGGCGATCTCCAAACGGATCAAAACCGCTGGGCCGGTGACCATGAACGGCCAGTGGCGAAGGGTGGAGTAGAGCGGAAAACGGAGTCGAGTTTCTAGTTTCCAGTTTCCAGTTTCTCTTCGTTTCCGGCTTTGCGGGATCGAAGATTCACCAGCCGCTCAATCGTCTTGAGATCAACGGTTTCGCCGCGCTGGAATTCTCTGCCGTCGGCGTCCAGCAGGATGACGGTCGGAGTGCCGATCAGGTTGTAGGCCGATCGGGTGGCCTGGTTTGGATCGAAGTACACCGGGTACTGAAGCTGGAAGTGGTTGACGTAGTGGCGGACGCCGTCCAGGCTGTCCCGGATGCCGGGGTTGACAGCCATAACGGCCAGTCCGTCATCACTGAAGCGGCGAAATGCCTCATTGATCCTGGGAATCTCCGCTCTGCAGGGTCCACACCAGGTAGCCCAGAAGACCAGGAGGGTTGGACGACTTTCGGTCAACTGCTGGAGGTTGACGGTCCGGCCCTCAAGGTCGACCAGGGAGGTTTTTGTTTCGGCCGCGGTCAGGGAAATCGCTGACGCCAGGACCGCCACGGTGATGGCGAGAACAGCCAAGCGACTTCGAGTGATTGCATTTACGGTGCCGTGCATCAGTGCCTCCAGGGGACCCGTCGACGGCTGTAATCCACCGTCGACCGTCGTTGATGATACAAATATTGGGTCGCGTTCATTCCCATTCCCGAGCTCAAGCCCGGTCCCGAGTTTACTCAGGCCCAGGCCGGGCCCCTGTAGACGCGGTGGAAGCCGGACACTGGAAGCTTGATTTTGTGAAGATCCGAACCAGAATGCGGACTCGGGAGATGCCGTCAGACAGAAGTCGGCTGGGTTATGCTGGAGCAGTGAAGCGGATGAAACCCAATCTCCTGTCAATCGTCTGGCTGGCACTTTCGGCGGCGGGCATGTCTCAGGCCTCGGAGCCGCTGGTTGGTCTCGTGCTGCCGGCTGGAGCGGGCGACGGGCGGTACGCCGTGGTCGACGAAGACTACGGGTCCTTCCGGTGGATCGTCGTCGCGGAGGGCGACCTCGCCGTACACCCTGACCTCGACCGTGCCAGGCAGGTACTTCCCGGGCCCTACGATCTCGATCTCGGCGGTGTGGTGTTCGATCCCCTTGGATCTCAGCCATCCCGGCCGCAGGGCCGGATGCCGGTCGGCGATCGGGAGGACCTGTATATGGTTCAGATGGTCGGACCCTCCCGTGCCACGTGGCTCGAAGGCCTGGAAGGCGCCGGACTCCGGGTGGTGCAGTACATACATCCCTTCACATATGTCGTGTGGGGGCCGCCCGAGGCCCTGGATTTGATCCGATCTGCCGCCGGCGTCAGATGGGCCGGTGCGTTCGACCCGGCTTTTCGGGTCCTGCCGCGGTGGAGGGAGTTGGGGGCCGAGGTGGTCGGGGTTCGCATCCTGATCTACCGGGG
>JAUWTC010000023.1 GCA_030609785.1 Holophagae bacterium | reverse complement strand
CCGGAGGACAGCAGTCTCAGGTCGTTGCAGAGTTTGGACTGCTTGACGGCGATGCGTTTGAGTACGCCTGAAAACATGACGAAGGCCCCGGTGTCCGGCGTTGCCTCGACCAGATTCTCCGCCAGGCGCAGGTCCAACTCGGTGATTCGGCGGAGTTCGGCTGTGGCCAATTCCGGGTAGCGAGGATCGGCGTTGATGCCGGTCCCGATCGCCGTTCCACCCAGGTTGATCTCCAACAACAAGGTGGAGACCTCCTCCAGCCGTGCGACGTCCTCCTCCGTCGTCACGGCGAAGGCCTCGAATTCCTGTCCCAGGGTCATCGGTACGGCGTCCTGAAGCTGGGTTCGTCCCATCTTGAGCACGTCGGCAAACTCTTCGGCCTTGCCGTGCAGGGCCTCGGAGAGTTTTTGGAGTGCTGCGGCCAGATCCCGTTTCTTGAGAACCGTGGCCAGACGGACCGCGGTGGGGTAGGCGTCGTTGGTCGACTGCCCCAGGTTGACGTGGTTGTTGGGGTGGCAGAAATCGTACTGCCCGCGCTCGTGGCCCAAGAGTTCCAGTGCCCGGTTGGCGATGACCTCGTTTGCGTTCATGTTGGTCGAAGTCCCTGCGCCGCCTTGGACAACATCCACCATGAAATGACCGTGCCAGTTGCCGTCGATGATTTCCTGGCAGGCGGTATCGATGGCGCCCGCGATGTCGTCGGGCAGGAGACCGAGCGAGTGATTGGCCCGTGCCGCCGCCTGCTTGACCATGGCCAGGGCGCGCACCAGATGGGGGAAGTGGGCGATGCGGATGCCGGTGATCGGGAAATTCTCCATGGCGCGAAGTGTCTGCACGCCGTAGCGGGCGTCCTCGGGGACTTCCCGTTCACCCAGCAGATCGTGTTCTGTCCGGGTGGCGCCGGGCCGATAGATCTCGTCCCAGCCGGTCCGCCGGTGGGCCGAGTACTGGAGACGGCGGACCATGACGCGTGCGACAGCAGCGTAGAGACTCATAGCGGCGTCGGCATCGGTGGTCAGACGAACTCGAACCTCGTCGACCTTTATTGCGAGGTAGCGGAGGTCGCTGACGGCGGTTCCCGTGGCGGAGTGAACGCCGGGTTCCAACAGGCCGGCTTCCCCGGTTCCGTCGCCGGGTCCCAGGATCAAGAGTGTGCCTGCGGCGTCACCGGAGTGGACTCTGACCTCAACCTGGCCTTCGAGGATCAGGAAGAACGATTGCCGTGGGCTGCAGGCCGCGAACAAGACGGTTCCCGCCTCACAACGGTGCTCGTGGGTCACAGGGGCAATGAGAGCCAGAACCGAGGGATCGAGGTCCGAAAAGATCTCGCATGTCCGTAACTGATCGATGATTGTGTTCATCCGATCAGGCTAGCACGGCGATTCGTCGGACGAGGGCATGGGGCTGGATGCTGTGAGGCCATTGGGTGCTGGTGTAATCTGGGTGGGGATCATATGGATTTCGAACGAGTACTTGGCACGGTTATCGAATACCTTGAGGGTGAAGGTGTTCCCTATGCTGTGATTGGTGGTCTGAGCATGGCGGCCTACGGCATGCCCCGCTCAACCCTCGATGTGGACATCGTCGTTCCGGCTGAATGCCAGGAAGGGCTATTGGAATTCCTGGCTGGCTTGGGATACGAGGCGCTCCACGTCTCGAGCGGGTACTCGAACCATCTTCACTTCGATACGAACCTGGGAAGAGTCGATTTTGTCTATGTTCGCGGGGAAACGAGTCAAGAGCTTTTCGAGACTCGTCGCTGGGTTCCTGGACCCGCTGGTCGTGACGTCGCCGTCCTGCGCCCGGAACTCCTTGCGGCGATGAAGGTTTTTGCCATGAAGAACGATCCCACGCGCACCTTTCGGGAACTGGCGGACATCCAGTTTCTGTTGTCCCTGCCCGATGTGGATCGCAAGGAAATCGAAGAGAGATTTGAGAAGCATGGATTGCGAGAGCGTTTTGAAGAGCTTGAAGAAAACCTCCGCTGACGCCCTCGACTTCGAGAGGGATCTGGCAACTAGCCAGGAGGACATCGAAGCGCTGCGTGCCCATCGTCCAATCAGGTCGACCGGGGATCTCCGCAATCTCAATCGCTTGAGGTCGCCTTTCCCACAAATGGAAGAGGAGCCTCGGAGAAGGGTCCACCCGAAAGGGCCACCGTTCGAACTGTAAAGGCCTTGAAAACCAGCTCATACGCCAGATGACCAGCCTGTAGGTAAAAGGCCAACTGGTGCGCGAAACGACCAAATCGAAACTTCCCCTTGACAACCGGCCCTTAGCGACCTACTGTATTATAACAGTGATACACTGACCTGGAGGTGTCCGGATGGCAGGGTTCGTCAATGTTGACCCATCAGACGCGGTTCCGATCTGGAAACAGATCGAAGACGGAGTTCGTCGCCTGGCGGTGTCGGGTTCGAGTCCTGCGGGAACTGGTGTCCCGTCGGTTCGGGAACTCGCACGGGAGTTGAGGGTCAACCCGGCGACCGTTGCCAAGGCATACAGCCGATTGGCGGAGGCCGGCGTCCTCATCGTGCGGCGAGGCGAAGGGACGTTCTTTGCCGAAAGATCCGAGGATGACATTCGCAAGGACCGGCAACGAATTCTTTCTGAGGGCGCCCTGCGTTTTGCTGAGGTGGCCGTGATGGTGCAGGCGGGGCGAGCCGAGGCGGCCGAGGAGCTGGACCGGGCCTTTGAAAAGATGCAGTCGAATGAGAGTGGGGGTGAGGCATGAATACCGGAAAGAACGGGCCGGTTGCAGAGGTCGAAGATCTGACTGTCAAATTCGGAAGCACAACAGCGGTGGATGAGGCTTCGTTTGTCGTTCAACAGGGCGAGGTCTACGCATTGCTCGGCCGGAACGGGTCCGGGAAGTCGACCACGGTCCGTTGCCTTCTCGGCCAGCTGAAACCATCGGGCGGGCACGTCGGAATCTTCGGGCGCGACTCCTGGGCCGGCCGCAGGGCGGTCATGGAGAAGGTTGGCGTGGCGCCCGAAGTCAGCGATATTCCCCCGGAGATGACGGCGTTGCAGGTCTCCCGATTCGCTGCGCCGTTGTATGCACGCTGGGATCACCAGGCGTTTATGGATCGCCTCGATCGCTTCGGTGTCGATCCTGGACGGCGGTTCTCGAGGTTGTCGAAAGGGCAACGGAAACAGGTTGGGCTGGCCCTGGCCCTGTCGTCGGCGCCGGAATTCGTCATTCTGGACGATCCGACCCTGGGTCTGGATGCGGTTGCCCGCAAGGCGCTGTTCGATGAGTTGATCGGTGAATTGGCCGAGCGACGCACGACGGTGTTGTTGACCACTCACGATCTGGCGGGCATCGAGGGCGTCGCCACCCGGGTCGGAGTGATCAGAGAAGGTCGAATGGTGGTCGACGAGGATCTCGAGATTCTCAAGGGCGGCTTCAGGAGGGTGCGTTTCCCGCGGCCGGAGGATGGGAAGGCGCCGAAGGTTCCGGGGATCCTTTGCTCCAAAACCAGCAGGGACACGCTGGAGGTTGTCGTACCCGATTTTGACGATGCCGCCGAGATGGCCTTTCGGGAGGTGGCGGGAGACCGGCTGGAGATCTCGAGCCTCTCGCTGGAGGAAATTTTCATTGCCGTCTCCAACGGAGCGGACGGAGGTTCGTCATGAAGGGTATGGTCACTATCGCAGTCCGGGAACTGGTCGATCGACGGGCGGTGGTCGTTGCTGCCGGTGTCGCGTCCCTGATCCCGCTGCTCGTGCCCTTTGCGCCGGGGCTTGCCTGGTCGTCAACCTCCGATGTCCGGGGGGCGATGGCGTGGATCGTGGGGTTGGGTCTGGCCTGGATCATCGCGGTGTTCCTCGGCGCCGGCATGGTCGGTGGCGATTTGGGCCAGGGTTGGTTGGGCTTCTACTTCTCCCGGCCGGTCAGCGGTGGGGCGATCTGGTTCGGAAAATTGGCGGCGAGTTGGTTGCTGGTGATGGTGACCGAGGCGATCGTGATGCTCCCGGCAGCCGTGCTGGCCGAGTCGGGCGTGTATTTTGAGTTCGTTCACGACGAGCCGTGGTGGGCGTTGGTCGGCCTTTTGGTGGGAGCGCCGCTCTTTCTCGTGGTGGTGAGCCATACCATCGGGGTGATGTGGCGGGCGCGATCAGCCTGGTTTGCCCTGGATGCAATCGTGCTCGTGGTCCTGGCAGCATCTTTGTGGTTCCGGCTGGCGCCGTTGGCTCTTGAGGCGCCGTTGGCTGTGCTTGCCGTTGCAGGGTTTTTGGCTGTTTCCCTGGTTGTGGCGCTGGTCGCGGCAGGATGGGCCCAGGTGTCGGTCGGACGGACCGATATCCAGAGGGGGCACCGGATCCTCTCAGGCGTCTTGTGGGGCGTATTGGGCTCGGCCACGGTGGCCGCCATCGGGTATGGGGCCTGGGTGACGGCCGTCGATCCGGCTGACCTGGTGACTATCGAGGCCGTTCGGCCGGTAGAACAAGGCCCGTGGATCGAGGTCGTAGGAAAATCGGCCGGGCGGTTGGACTTCATGCCTCATTTCCTCTTTAACCGGGGAACAGGGGCGTACTTGAGGATTTCCTCAGGGGATTGGTGGTCAGATTCGGTTGTTTTTTCTCTCAATGGGAAACGAGTAGCGTGGCTGGATCCCATTGGGTTCGATCAGCGCCAACTGGTTTTCGCCGACCTCGGCAAAGAACGGCCAAAGCCCCGAGAGACCCCTTTGACATTTGCGCGGGTCAAGCGGCTGGTTCTTTCCGACCGGGGAGACCAGGTGGCTATCTTCGGGGACGAGACACTGTCGGTCTATGACTTGGAGACCGGGAAACTACTGGTAGCGACCCGCTTGGAATACGAAGGATCGATTCGGATGGCCAGGTTTATCTCAGATGATCTCTTCAGGGTGATCACAGGAGCCGGCAGTCGGAGTTCGGGTCCACAACCGGTCGAGATCGTCGAGATCGACCTTGAATCCGGATTGGTTGAGACAACGGGCAGGGTTGATCCTGATCTTGGCGGGATGGACGATGTCGACCCGAGGACTTGGCGTTTCAGCTTTGCTTATGATTTCCATTCTCATCGATACTGCGTGATCGAGGGAGGGTCGGGGAGATTCCGGATGACGATCCGGAATGGCCGGACCGGCGCCGTCGAGAGAGATCTCGGTGTCCTCCCCGAGGCGGGGAACACCTTATGGACCGGCGACGGGCGTCTGATACGCGCCTTCGTCGAGGATGGACAAGGGTGGACCGAGGTCTGGCAGGCTGAAGGTCTGTCGTCCAAGAGGTGGCCGGTCGGGCCGGCCGGCCGGTTGATCCTCAGTGGAGAGTCGATGCCTGGCGAGGTCTCACTCGCGGTTCATCCGGACAGCTTGGAATACGACCCGATGGAGCTTCGGGGTTTGTCCCTCAACATCGAGAGCGGTGTCGTGCGCGAGATCGAAGGGGCCCGATTCCCGGCAGCAGGGTGGTGGATGGTTTATTACGGGGCGCCTTCCGATGGCCGCCTCTGGTTTGGCGAGGGCTGGACGCTGATGGAATGGGATCCGGTGACGGGGACGACTGAGCGCCTGTTGGGCAATTCGTAGAACGAGGGCATGCGAAATTCGGAGGATTGACCTGTAGGGGCGGGCCCCCGTGCCCGCCCTGTTCGAACTTCTCCTTCTTGGCTACCTTCGCGAACTGAGGTTGGTGATGGTGTTTTACAGTCTTCTTTTTGAACCGGACCGGTAGGCTTGACAAGGTGGTCTGGTCTGGTCAGACTAGGTAGGGAGGCTCCCATGCCGATCACCAACATCTCGGAGGCCAAGGCACAACTGTCGGCGCTGATTGAGCGGGTCCTGGCGGGCGAGGAAATCATCATCGCCAAGGCGGGGAAGCCGGTCGTGCGGCTCACAAAGTTTGACCGGCCCGAAGGATATCGCCGACCGGGAGCACTCAAGGGTTCTATTCGCATTGCTGATGATTTTGATGAGCTTCCCGAGGATCTTCGTATTGCATTCGGGATGGATGAGCAGTGAATCTTCTTCTCGATACCCATGCGGTATTGTGGTGGTTGAGTGACGATCCGGCGCTTTCCGACGCTGCACGATCCGCCATTGCCGATCCCGAGAACACGGTTTTTTTGAGCGCGGTGGTTGTGTGGGAAATCCGAATCAAACAAGGTGTCGGGAAGCTAGATCTTCCTGAAGACTTCGGTGAGGTATTGGCTCAACAACATTTTCCCGAGTTACCGATCACTGTGCAACACGCCGATACCATTGCGGTGTTGCCCGCGATTCACCGAGACCCTTTCGACCGTCTTCTTGTCGCGCAGGCTATGGTCGAAAAAATGACGATCGTCACTCGAGACCCTTGGATCGCCGATTACGGCATCGACATCATCGTTGCCTGAAGCAAGCCTCAGGATCTTGCCGAGGTCACCGGTATTGCTCGAAATTCAGTTGGAGCTTGGTCTGGAGTAGCCACCCGGCAGCAGGATCCAGAAAGAAAGACATCTCGCCGAGAACACAGGGGAATAGCCACAAAAAGGCACAAAAACACAATACCTCGCAAAGATCGCCAAGCACGCAAAGATGAAGAATTAATTACCCCTGTGTTTCCTTTGCGTTCTTTGCGAGAGGAAATGCGTTCTGCTGTGCCCTCGGCTCACCCCGAGGAAAATCGGGAACGGGAACGGGAACGGGCACGGGCTCGGGTTCCCGATTCCTTCGATCTGGCGAAGAACCCCCAGGGTGGTGGATGCGTACTTATCGATGGGAGGCGTGTATGTGGACCTTTATTCTGTGGTTGATTCTTCTGGTCGTCAGTTGGCCCCTGGCCTTGTTGGCGCTGGTGCTGTACCCGATCGTCTGGCTGTTGCTCTTGCCCTTCCGTCTGATCGGCATTTCGGTCAGCGCCGTCTTCCACCTGCTCAAGGCCGTATTGATGCTGCCGGCACGACTGCTCGGTGGTGGGCCTGCACGGGTGGCTGCTTAGCAACTGACAACTCGGAATTGTGGACACGGGCGTTCTCTCCCGTGTTGTCGTTGATGCGCTCGTAGAGCGCAGCCACAAATGCAATTCGTTCGACGAATTGCCCCTCTAGCCCGACCTTCTCACTGGTTTTCGAAGCGAAAGGCGCAAAGCGCAATGAGTTTCGGTGATCTCGCAAGACGAGTGAGCGAAGGCGTACTTGCGGTACGTTGAGTGAGTGAGTCGAGAAAGCGCCGAAGATCGTTGTGCTTTGCGCCTTGCAGCCGGACTCTGGTGAGAAGGTCGGGCTAAAGCCTCGAGACAACAGCTTCTGTGAACTCGGTCGTCCGTGCCGTTCCGCCGAGATCGCCGGTCTTGATGCCTTCTTGAAGAGTCCGGGTGACGGCGGCCATAATGCGATCCGCCACCTCGCCCTTGTCCATGTGCCGCAGCATGAGGACCGCCGAAAACATGAGAGCCGTCGGGTTGGCCAGGTTTCTCCCGGCAATGTCGGGCGCCGAGCCGTGGACGGCTTCGAAGACCGAGACCTTCTCGCCAATGTTTGCGCCGGGGGTGACGCCGAGGCCGCCGACAAGACCGGAACAGAGATCCGACAGGATGTCGCCGTAGAGGTTTTCCATGACGACGATGTCGAACTGGGTGGGGTCCATCACCAGCTTCATACAGGTGGCGTCGACGATGGCGTCGTCGGCCTTGATGTCCGGGAAGTCCTTGGAGACACTGTAGAAGCAGTCCAGGAACAGCCCGTCCGCCAGTTTCATGATGTTGGCCTTGTGCACGGCCGTTACACGTTTTCGCCCGTTTTTTACCGCGTGGTCGAAGGCGTAGCGGGCGATTCGTGTGCAGGCCTCAAATGTCATGATCTTGAGGCTTTCTACGACCCCTGGGATGACGACATGTTCGATGCCCGAGTAGAGGCCCTCGGTGTTTTCCCGAACAACAATGAGGTCGACGTTTTCGTACCGGCTGGGGATGCCGGGCAGTGACTTCACAGGCCTCACATTGGCATAAAGGTTCAAGGCCTTCCGAAGCCGGACGTTGACCGACTGAAAGCCCTTGCCGACCGGTGTCGTGATCGGTCCCTTGAGGGCAATGCCCACATCCGAGATTGCCTGAAGCGTTGTGTCGGGCAGGGTGTCTCCGTGGCTTGCCAGGGTTCCGGCTCCGGCGTGGTGGGTTTCCCACTCAATGTCGGCGCCGGCGGCGTCGAGAATCCGGACGACGGCGGACGAAATCGCTGGGCCGATCCCATCGCCTGGCAGTAAAACGACTTTGGTTCCCATGGTGTCTCCTTCGGGCGGCTTGGCATCGCCCCTCGTTGAGACCCGAACTCTATCATGGGAAGGATGGCTAGCCTCCTAGCATCCAAGCATCCCAGCCTTCGGTATTTCCCGAGGCGAAGTCGTCGGAGAAGAGGGGCAGGGGCGGACATCCGACCAGTTCGATTTCGAACAACGTCGGCCAGAACTTGCCCGTGACGAAGAGGCGCCCGGCCGCCTCGTCAAAGGCGATGCCGTTGAGGACCTCGGCGGGAGGCGGGGGCCGGAGACCTTCGAGGTTGATCCGGGCGATGACCTGCCCGGAGTCGGGCCTGATTCGGGCTATCCAATCCTCGCCGTAGACGTTGGCCAGGATTTCTCCCCGGATGAACTCCAACTCGTTGAGATCGTCGACTGGACTGATCCCGTCCCGGACCACTACTTCACCGATGACGTCGAAGGTGTCGGCATCGCGGAAACGCAAAGTGCTGGATCCATTGCTCATGATAAAACGCCCGGCTCCGTCTGTCAGCCCCCAGCCTGAGCCGGTGTAGCTGAACTGGCCGACGGGTTCGAAGGAGATCCGGTCCCACAGGAAGGCGATCTGCGACTGCCAGGTTAGCTGGATGAGGCGGTCGCCAACCAGGGTGATGCCCTCACCGAAATAGGCGTCGTCGAGGTTTTGGATCTGTTCGACGACTCCGGTCTCCAGGGTCACCCGCCGGATGGACGAGTCCCCGTTGAAGAGGCCCGTGCCTTCGAAGAGCGTGCCGTCCCGGTAGACAAGACCCTGGGTGTATGCAGTGTCGTCGTGGGGGTAGCTGTTGACAATCGTGTAGCCGCAGACCGGTGTGGTCTGGGCTTCACCGGTTGAGGCAATGACCACAGCGGTTATCGCAAGGACAGCAGAAAGGAAGGGGGCCGCACGGTTCAATCGATCATTCCACCAGGTGGTCTGCCTTGGCAGCGCAAAGAAAGTCGTTGCGGGACAATCCGTCAACGGTGTGTGTGCTGTAGCGCAAGGTGCAGGTGTCGTAGCCGATGACCATTTCCGGGTGGTGATCTTCCCTGTGGGAAATCCAGGCAACCGCGTTGGCGAAGGCCATCGTCTGGTAGTGGTCTTCAAACCGGTAGATCTTCTCGATGCAGCCGTCGCCGGTCGACCAGTCGTCGACGTGGGACAGCAGGTGGCCGACGTCGTGGTCAGAAAGTGCGGGCGTGCCCTCGGCGATCGGTCTGCAGGGTTCCATCACCATTGTGTTGTCGCACATAAACGCCTCCTGGGCCCATCATACTCCTTTGAACCTAGCCCCTTGCAAGAATCAACAAACGACATCGATGCGGCCAGGACAAGAAGACAATTAAACCGCCAAGACGCAAAGGCCGCAAAGGAAACGCAAAGAAGGTATTGAAATTAAAACCCTTAGCGCTCTTTGCGTCTTGGCGGTTCAAAACTAGACCATGGGTTCATCAGTGGCTATTCGTCATCTTGGGATATTTTGCGGGCGCCTGAACTGTGAGCTGATCGCCCCTTCACCTCAGGGCTGTGAAAAACCTCTCCCAGCGGGGATGGAAGCCGTGATTGAGATTGACCGAGGCTGCCACCGCCGTCGCGTGGCCGACGATCGCCCGCCGTTCGACAAGACCAAAGTGGCGGGAGTCAAAGCTGCGGTCCCTGTTGTCCCCCATGACGAAATAGCGGTCCTCGGGGACCTCGACAGGGCCGAAGGTGCCGGCTGTGGATGTTCCGGGTGTCAACATCACCGGATGGACGACCGCTCCGAGATCCTCAAAGACGACGAACCGCCCGGGGAAGGTCTCGTCGATGATGGCGTCCGGCGCCCCGTCAAGTTGATAGGGGATAGGTCGGCCGTTGACGATCAGTCGGTTGCCCGTCATGGCGACGGTGTCGCCGGGTAAACCGACAACCCGCTTGACCAGACGTGTCTCGTCCTCGGGTGAGTAGAGAACGACGATGTCACCTCGATTCGGGTGGCCCCAGGATGCCAGGCGCAGCAAGGTGTAGGGCACGCGGAGGTCATAGGCAAGTTTGTTGACGAAGATCCGGTCGCCCTCGAGGATCGTCGGTTTCATCGAGCCGGTGGGCACGTCGTTCCAGTCGGCGATGGCCGAGCGAAAGGATGTCGCGATCACGAGGACCAGAATGATCGGGCGCAACCATTCGCGCCAGAACCTGCGGGCACCAAGCTTGATCGTCATCAATTGCTCTCGGTTGATCATTGGTTTTCTTACGGTCTTTGTCGACGGATGTTTCGGAGCCACCGGTTTATGAGGATGAAAGCCGAACCGTGATCCCTCATCCCTAACCCCTAACCCCTAATCCCTTTTCCCTTCGGGCGTTAGCTCTTGTCCTTCGGGCCGCGTGGGCCGATCAGCGGCATCGGAAAGCTGGACACCTTGCCCTCACCATTGCGAATCCGTCCGGCGCCCGCGCGATCAACCTCGTCGATTCGGATCACCGAATGGATCGGGATGTGGGTGCGCCGGACGCCTTTGAACTCGTTTTTCAGGCGATCTTCGGAGGAGTCGATCAGGATCTGGGATCGTTCGCCGAAGATAAGTTCTTCGACCTCGATGAAGGCGAACATCTCCCCCTGGCCGACGTTGCTGGCATAGATTTCGTAGACCTCGCCCTGGTTCATGAAGGTGATACGGTAAATGCGTTCGTTACCCATTGGGCGAACGGTAGCATAGAAGCTGGGAAGCGAAGAGGCTGCCCTGTTACCATATGCGCCCCGGCTTTCCGGGGTGGAGGCACGATGACCCTGATTCGAGTGGCACATTCGCCTGATTCCGATGACGCATTCATGTTTTACGCATTGGCCAAAGAACTGATCGACACCGGTGTATACCGGTTCGAGCACGTTCTGTCCGACATCGAGACCCTCAACACCAGGGCGTTCGACGGAACCTATGAGGTGACCGCGATTTCGATCCACGCCTATGCTCACCTCGACGATCGCTATGCGCTCCTGAGTTCGGGCGCGTCGATGGGTGATGGGTACGGACCGATCGTTGTCGCCCGCAAGGACATCGGTCCCAGAGATTTACGAGGGTGTGTAGTCGCCATTCCCGGGAAACTGACGTCGGCTGCATTGGCCCTTCAGATGTGGATGCCGGGTCTCAAGACCGCCGTGCTGCCCTTTGATGCCATCGGTCCGGCCGTAATGGCCGGAGAGGTTGATGCCGGTGTTGTGATCCACGAGGGTCAGTTGACCTGGAAGGACGAGGGCCTCCACCTGGTGCAGGACCTTGGAGTGTGGTGGCACGAGGAGACCGGTGGACTTCCCTTGCCATTGGGCGGCAACGTGGTCCGGCGTGATCTGGGAGATCAGGTGATCACGGAGGTATCTTCACTCTTGAAACAGTCCATCCAGTTTTCTCTGGCGTACCGGGAACAGGCTCTGGACTACGCCCTGGACTACGGCCGAGGCCTCGACCGAGACCGGGCCGATCAGTTTGTCGGCATGTATGTCAACGAACTGACGGTCGACTATGGTGAGAGGGGTCGAAAGGCCATGCGGTTATTCCTCGAAAGGGCTCACGGCCTGGGTCTGATTCCGAAGGTGCCGACACTCGATTTCTGCTAAGCGCCGGCTTCGTGTGCTTATTGGCTTTCAGGCCCCGATGTTCTCGTACAACTCCCAGAACTGCTCCGCCACCTTGTGGCGGGGCGCCAGGTAGGGCAGGGGCATGGCCGCTTCGTGACTCTCCCTGACCTTGACCGAGGCAGACACGTAGGGTTCGAGTACCGGTAATTCTTCTTCGAGGAGTTCGTCAACCAGACGCTGCGGGAGGCGGGCTCGAGCCTGGAACTGGTTGACGATAATGCCTGCGACCTCCAGCCCGGGGTTGTGATCCTCACGAACCTCGTCGACCTCCTCGAGCAGGTTATAAAGGGCACGTCGAGAAAAATCGTCACAATCGAAGGGAATCAGACAGCTTTCGGCTGCAATCAGGGCGGAAAGCGTGAAAAAATTCATCGCGGGCGGGGTGTCCAGGTAAACCGCATCATAGTCGTCGAGGTCGTTGAGCGCCTCGCGGAGCTTGTAGATCTTGTGTTTGGCCTCCAGTTTTGACTGCAGGTCCTCGAGATCGCGGCTGGCCGGCATGATATGAAGGTCTTCAAAACGGGTGTGGTGAACGAATGACTTGGCGCCGTCCTTGAAGATGCTGAACCCCAGGGATTGTTCGAAAAGGCCCGAGATGTTGGGCTTCAGGCTGTCGGCCTCGTCGCCCAGGAGGTAGTGGCTGGAGTTGGCCTGGGGGTCGAGGTCCACAACGAGGGTTCGTTGACCCTGCAAGGCACTGACCGCGGCGAGGTTGCAGGCGATCGTACTCTTGCCGACACCACCTTTTTGGTTGAAAACGACCCAGCGCATTGAGACCTCCTTGTGTGAAGAGGCGTCCCTGCGTCCTCTTCGATAAGCACTGGAAGCAAAGTACACCCTATGCCGCACTGCGTCAAGACGGGAAAGCTTTGCAATTCGTCGAACGAATTGCATGGGGGTGGGTGCCGTGCCGGTTCGATGAAGACCAAGAGCGCCCCCTCTCCGACGGCGCGTGCGGGGTCAGGCATTCTTCACCGGGCAGACCTCCCGGCAGAAACGGCGTTGCGAAGAATGCCTTGACCGGGCACCGCTCGGCGACGCCCTCAGCAACTGAGTCTCGGGTGAAGCCGTAGGCCGCCGAGGACGTTTTCCGGAGGGGCGGTTCTCTTCCCGGTTCGAACAGCGTTGCCCCTCCGGAAAACGCGCCGAGCGGGGGCGATCAGTGGCCCAGGATTCTGTGTGATCCTTTATGCGTCCCCGAAGGCCGGGGATGGATCACAGCGT
>JAUWTC010000271.1 GCA_030609785.1 Holophagae bacterium | reverse complement strand
GGGGTAAGGCCACCAGTTTACCACACAGCAGCTCCCGCCAAACCCGATACCTTTCCCTTTCCCGAACTCCACGACCAACCCAAAATTAACGAGCTCACTCTCCAAAGGGACGTTCCGTCCTTGATGTTGTCCTGATGCATCCTCCCGATCTGGGGATCGATTTGGACAACGTCAAGGGGGGCAATCCCCGGCGAGCGCGCCAGCAATCGAGTCTCGGCCAGTGCCGTAGGCCGCCGAGGTCTTTTCCTGGAGGGGCGGGGCTCTCCCGGCACCTAAAATGACGCCCCTCCGGGAAAGGACTGAGCGGGGGCGAGCCCTGCGCGAACCCGAAGGCCGGGGTTGGAATACAGGGCCTGGGACAGTGAGCAGCGACAGCAAACCGATCTCAGCGACAGAAGACGTTCGGCAGCGTTCTGGAGGCTAGGCTAGCAACGCATTCATCGGGAACGATAACGGGAACGGGCTCGGGTAAACCGCAAAATCCACTTTTGGTTCCGGCTCCATCCGAAACCGGGTTATCCTTGTTCTCGTACTTCAACCACACCGAAGGAGGATCGATGATGAGTACCCCGACCCCCCCGCCACCGCCGCCGGCAGAACCACCGTCCACGCAGCCGCCGATGTCTCCGCCCCCGGGGCCCAATCGGACTGACATGCTGTCAAAGGTCAAGGGGCCGGCCCTCGCGATGATGATTATCGCCGGCATCACCTTTGTTCTGGAGATCCTGAGTATTCTGGCCAGTCTGTTGGGAATCTCATTCTTGAGTGCCGGTGACTTGTCCCAGTTCGAAGGGATGGAGGGCATGGAATGGTTGGCGCCCCTGATGTCGGGGACCTTCACCATCGTGATGGGTGTATTCACCCTGATCGGCGCGGCGTTGATTTTCTACGGCGCGATGAAGATGAAGGACCTGCAGGGCTACGGTTTGGCGATGACCGCCGCGATTCTGTCGTTGATCCCCTGCTTCTCCATCTGCTGTATCGGGATTCCATTTGGAATCTGGGCACTGGTGGTCCTGCTCAACCAGGACGTCAAGAACGCCTTTGGCTGATCGAGGACCGTGTGGGGGGGAGGCTGTTTCGGCCTCCTCCCACCGGCTCTTGTTTGGACTGTGTTTTGGGGCCTTGGTGATCGCCGTCATCCTGGGTGGTCTGGAAGCCCTGTGGCCGGCCTTCGAAATGGACGATCTCCCCGTGGCTTGTGCCTTCAGACGGGCGACCGGCATGCCCTGCCCCGGTTGCGGTCTGACCCGGGCGTGGGTCGCTCTGGGTCGGGGGGCCGTCGAGGAGAGCCTCACTTTTCACCGCCTCGGCTGGGTGGTAATGCTCTACGTCGTCTTACAGACCATCCGTCATGCTTTATGGCTGTGGGCCAGGCGATGGCGGGAGGTCATTGAACGGCCCGGCAAATGGCTGGACCGTGCCCTGATCCTGCTGGCGATCGTGCTTTTCGCCAATTGGGGCCTTGTCCTGGCCGGATCGTAGACTGGGATCCGAGTTTGAGCCTGGACCGGGACACTGCAAACGCCGACGTCGAAACCCAAGAGCGCCCATCTTGGACGGGGCGTGCCTGGTGCGACTTTCTTCGTCGGGCAGCCTCCCCGAGCAAGACGGCGTTGCGAAGAAAGTCGACACCTGGCACGCCGCAGAGATCGCTTTCAATAGGACCCTCTCAAACTGGGCGCTACGCTCATCGCGTTCGATAGGACGCGATGGCGTGAACCCACGGCGAGACCCTCGGCAATCGAGTCTCGGCTGATGCCGTAGGCCGCCGAGGTCATTGTCTCAAGAGGCGAGAACTCCTTCAATACCTGTCCCGCCGCCTCTTGAGGCAATGCGCCGAGCGGGGGCGCGAAGCGACCCCGAAGGCCGGGGTTGGAAAGCAGGAACCGGAGCCTGGATCCAGGGTTGCGGGGTCACTCCGGCCTCCCGATGGGAACGGTTTACAATCAACCGATGACTTCTTTGACTTCGACCCAGCGGCAGGCTTTGGTTTCGACCGGGTGCGAGATTCGGACGCGTGACCTCGACCGTGTGCTCTACGCAACCGACGCATCGATCTATTCGGTCAACCCCGCCGCGGTGGCGTTTCCGCGAGATACTCTCCAGTGTGCGGCCATCGTGCGAGCGGCGGCCGAGGCCGGGATCAGTGTCACGCCTCGTGGGGCGGGCACCGGTTTGGCTGGAGGGGCGGTTGGCGAGGGCCTCGTCATCGACGTCTCGGCACACCTTCGGGCGATCGGGACCCTGGACCGGGAGACCGGGACGATCGAGGTCGGGCCGGGGGTCGTGCTGGACCGCCTCAATCAGGTTCTCGCCCGGGACGGCATGATGTTCGGGCCGGATGTCGCGACGTCGTCGCGGGCGACCCTCGGGGGCATGATCGCCAATGATTCTTCGGGCGCCCATGCGCCTGTTTACGGGACTACTGCCGACCATGTCGAAGCTCTCCAGGTCGTACTGGCCGACGGGTCGATCGGCTGGGTCGGTCGAGGCCGAGAAGGCTTCGAACCGCTCAGAATTCAAGCGGCTGATGCTGTTCTCCGCCACCGAGACCTGATCGAGCTACGGTTGCCCGCTGATCTGGTCAAGCGGCGACCGGGATACGACTTCCACCGATTCATGAACGATCCTTCGAACCTGGCGGCGCTGATGGCCGGCAGCGAGGGGACGCTGGGTGTCATCACTTCGGCTCTTCTTAGGGTTGTGCCTCAACCGTCTGAGAGAGGCCTGGGCGTCATCTGCTTCTCCTCGGTTGCCGAGGCGATGGCGGCGACGGTCGAATTGGCCGGCCTCGAACCGGCGGCTATTGAGCATCTGGATCGTCCCGTGTTCGGCCAGACCGAGGGACGACTGGGGTTCGCAGCCGCGAGGTTTTTGCTCGGTCTGGACGAGCACCCGTGTGAAAGCCTGCTGCTGGTTGAGTTTTTCGAGGATGTCGAAGATCGGTTGGCCCAGTTGGCGGGCATGGACCTCGGCGACCGCATCATCGTGTGCGCCAATGACGCAGAGCAGGAGTTGGTGTGGGACCTGCGCCGATCGGGGTTATCCCTGGTGACATCCTGTGTCGGCGCCGCCAAGCCGGCGCCGGCAGTCGAGGATGCCTGTGTCCGTCCGGAAGACCTCCCGGCCTTCGTCGAGGGCATGCAGGCGATCATCGGAAAAGACGTCGGAGCCAGTTCCTTTTACGGGCATGCGGCCTCCGGCCTGCTCCATATTCGGCCGATTCTTGACCTCCATACGCAAGAGGACGTTGGACGCCTGCGGGACGTGACCGAGGCGGTGTCCTCCCTGGTTCGTCGTTTCGGAGGGTCCATCGCGGGTGAGCACGGTGTCGGTATCGCACGGACCGAGTTTCTCCCGGAGCACCTGGGACCGGAACTGATCGAACTCAGTGCCGAGGTCAAGGAGTTCTTTGATCCGGCCGGGGTTTTGAATCCCGGCAAGATCGTTGACACCGGCCGGTGGCGGGTTGATCGGGATTTGCGCCAGGGCGCCGGATCCACGATCAACCTCCCTTTCGACCCGATTTCAGCTTTCGTCGAGAAAGACCGTTCCTTCGTCGGCAATCTCGAGCAGTGCAACGGCTGTGGGGACTGCCTGAAGGATGCACCGACGATGTGTCCGACCTATGCGGCCACCGGCGACGAGGTGCTGTCGACCCGGGGGCGGGCCAATGTCCTGCTGGCCGCGCTGGAGGGGCGACTGGAAGACGGAATCTCGGGGCCGGACCTCACCGAGGCCCTGGGCTCCTGCCTCTCCTGCAAGGCCTGCAAGCGCGAATGCCCCTCTGGGGTCGACCTGGCGCTTCTCAAGGCCGAGAGCCTCCAGGCCCGCCACCGATTGCAGGGTCCTTCGCTTGCGGATCGGGTGATTGCCTGGAGTGATCTTCTGGGGAAATTCGGCTCGGCGATGGCACCCTTTTCCAACACCGTCATCGGCTCGAAGATTACCAGGCGCCTGATGCAGAGAATGCTGGGACTAGATGCCGAGAGGTCCTTGCCGCCATTTTCCCGTCAGCGGTTCGACCGCTGGTTCGATCGGCGAACGGATCGGAGAGGGGGCCATCGAGGCCGGGTGATCCTGTGGGACGACACCTGGGTGCGCTATCACGAGCCGGGCGTGGGGCGGGCGGCGGTCGAGGTTCTTGAAGCGGCAGGCTTCGAGGTCGTTCTTGCCGAGGGCCGCCGCTGTTGTGGTCGCCCCGCGGCCAGTCGTGGGCTGTTGGAACAGGCTCGCGACCTCGGCCGGCACAATGTCGCGCTCCTGAGGTCGATGGGGGAGGCGCCGACCATCTTCCTGGAGCCCTCCTGCTGGTCGATGTTCGCGGACGAGTACCGGCAGTTCGAAATCGAGGGCGCCGACGAGATCGCCCAGCGATGTGTGCTCTTTGAGGACTTCGTGTTGAGCCTGTTGGACGCTGATCCGGAGGCTCTGCCGCTCGGATCTCTCGACGCGCAGGCCGCCATTCACGGCCACTGCCACTCCAAGGCCCTGGCGGATGCCGGGACGCTGCCTCGCCTCTTGGCTCATGTACCGGACCTCAAGGCCAGACCACTCGAGACTGGGTGTTGCGGCATGGCCGGCGCCTTTGGCCTGATGGCGGCGAACCAGGACCTTTCTCGGGCCGTGGCCGATCCTCTCATCCGGCAGATCACCACTCTCCCTGAAGACGCGCTGGTCGTCGCCGCCGGAACCAGCTGCCGCCATCAGGTGAGAGATTTGACCGGCCGGGACTGCTTGCATCCCGCGGAGTTGTTGGCGAGGGCGTTGACCGGGAGCTGATGCCGACGC
>JAUWTC010000220.1 GCA_030609785.1 Holophagae bacterium | reverse complement strand
GTCACGCCGCCATACACACTGCGGGTTGCTGCGGGGATCCAGGTCGGCTCCGGGCCCCAGACGTATCCGAATGTGGTGTAGAGGTCGTCGAGAACATTGTTGACGCGGAGATCAATGACGATGCTCCTTGCCCCGATCAAGGAGGCTAGACTCCGCCCGGCGTTGATCTTTGCCCCGAGGTCGACGGTAGTAAAGGCCTCGTTGACTCTGTGGATATAGCCCGAATCATCCTTGAGTTCAGGGTACTTGCGCAGGTCCTCGGTGTTGTCCAGATAGAACCTCCCGGCGTATCGGATGGAGGCCAATAGATCCACCGGTCCCCAGCCTCCGGTTATTTCCAGTGACGCCAGCCAATCGGGGGTGCCGGCGATTCGATTCCCTGTGTGATCTTGAGCCGTTCCATCCCATCCAAATTCTTGAAAATCGTCGAAGGTGGCCCTGGAATAGGACGCCGTCAGCCGAGCACCGAAGCGTGGTCTCGGCGTCCATCCCAGTTCCAGCTCAACGCCCTTGTGGGTGGTCTTGGCCCCGTTGGCGGTGATAGGGAGACCGCTGCTGTCCAGTCCTCCGGCCCAGACGATCGCATTGTCGAAATCGAGCAGGTAAACGTTGAAGCTCCCATAGCCCTTGTTTCCTTGATGCTGGACCCCCAACTCGAAATCCGTCAATTCCTCGGGTTCGAGGTCATGGGGTTGATCGCCGAACCAGAAGTCCTGCGGATCGTAGATGTCTCGGAATGCGGGCTCGCGGCCTCCCCGGGAAATGTTGGCGTAGACGCTCCAACCTTGAGCGGGGTTGAAGGTCGCGCCCAGGCGCGGCAGCAGAAAGTCGAAGTCTTGAACGAAATCAACACCCTTCAACTGATCGTCATGCATGTGGTAGCGATGAGAGGTCCAGGTCAGACCGCCGAAGAGCCGCCACCGGTCGGAGATCTGCCACTCTTCCTGAATAAACGGTTGGTAGGTCTGTTTGTCCAGCCGGTAGTCATAGTAGGGTTGGTTTGGGGGCGTATCCGGGGGATAGTGTTGGGCCCAGATCGTCGTGCCTTCATGCCGGCCGCTATGGAGACGGACGGCCAATCCGGCCTGGAGTTGCCCTCGGTTGTTTCCGTGGCGCCATTCCACGGAGCCGATCCATCCAGCGTCCCATTCTCCAACCTGGCGGCGGCGGACCAGGTCGGAAGTATCAATGATCTCGCCGTCGGGCCCGGGATAGGGCTGGAGGTTATATTCGGGAAGCCAACGATCTTCCTTGAACTGCTCGTAATAGCCGTCTCCCTCGAAAAAGAAGAACGTATTGTTCAATCTGAGGTCCGGAGTCAACTGAGTGTTGTTGATCAGTTGGAAGTGTGGCTGAAAAAAGTGATCGATCTCTCCCGGGTAGGTCAAGGGGTTGTGGCGGCGGTCCTTGCGTCTGTTCCCGGTAATCTCTCCATTGAGGTAGGCCTGTGTGATGCCTTCGTAGGCAAGATGAGTATCTTCGGGGCCGCCGAACAGCACCAGGCGTGTTGTGCTTCGTCGCCCATAGTGCTCGATGGTCGCGTAGTAGTTCCAGGCGTCCAGCCAGCTCTGGTCGCGATAGCCGTCCGACTTCGATCGTGAGTACCGGAAAGTAGCCGCCCACTCTTCGTCGATCAGACCGCTGTCGTATTCAATCTGGGAGGTGCTGGTACCCCAGGACCCTCCGCCCGCAGAAACGCGAAGGCGGGGTTCGGTCAGAGGTTCTCGGGTCCTCAGGTCAACTGCGCCGCCGATAGCCGAGCCGCCGTAGAGGTTGGTGCCGACGCCACGCTGAACCTGGATGTCCCCGGTGGTTGACAGGAAGGCCGCAAGGTCGACGAAGTAGACTCCATGGGAGTGTGCGTCGTTGAGAGGGACTCCGTTGAGACTGACCGATGTCCTGCGCATGTCGAAGCCGCGCAGGAAGAAGTAGGAGTAACCCATGCCGTTCCCGTTGTCGTTGAAGGCGTAGAAGCCGGGGACGTGCTGCAAGAGAAGCGGTACGTCCTGGCCCCAGTTGTTGCGCTCGATCTCTTCACGGGAGACGTTGGTCAGCGTCACCGGCGTCTTGCCGACCTGGGCGCGGTTGGTCGTCACCTCAACCTCGCCGGAAAACAGGGGCGTCGGTTTGAGGCGGATCTCCAGGAATTTCGGGATGGCGCCTAACTCGAGGGCTCCCTTTTCGAATCCAGGCGCCTGAGCGAACAGCCGGATGGGGAAGAGGATAGGCTCGGGCAGATTCAATGCAAAGGCGCCGTCTGCCGTCGTGACCGTCGTGGCGCCGCCACCTTCGAGTGTGATTGACGCTCCGACGAGCGGTGTGCCGTCCAGATTCAGAACCGCCCCATTGATCACCTCCCCGGCTATGAGGGGAGCTGAGCATGTGAAGATAGCCGCCAAGACGAGCGTTGATGCGTGGCGAAGAATACGTGCGAGTTCGCCGAAGATAATCATTGTCCAAATCCCTCCGCCGGCATGACCCGGATCAGGTTCTTGCTCGGAGGGCACCGCAGACTGTGGAGCCTCCGAGCCAAGGGTGTGTTCTCAGCCCTCCGTCAGTTCCGGAGGGCACCCCCTTGGATGTCGCGGGTGCTATTTGCACTTCGACCTGTTCAGTATGGCCAGTTTGGGACTCGGAGTCAATACGCAATGGGCGCGTTGCGTCCACCTGCCCGCGGTATGATTCGTTGAGAGCTACAACTGGACCCGGAGTGCATCTACCGGCAACCACGAGAATATCGTGGTGATCGGCAACCCCGAGGTGGTGCCCCGCTTCGAAGAGGTGTTCGAACGGCTGCGGAAGGCATTCCGGAATAATTGAGAAATTCTCAGCTGAGCCGTTCGCAAAATTCAAGAAATAGCCACAAAAAGGGAAGGAAAATCCCGCTGGCATGCGGTCTGGAGCGCGGGGCTCCCGCCCCGCATTTTGACGCTCGGAAAATTACAAACAGCCAAGCTGAGTGTGACCTTGTGATTAACTCACTGAAGATTCGTCCAAAATATCGGGCTCGGACTCGGGCACGGGCTGGGGTTTGGCCGTTCCAGCGCTAGCGCCCAGGAGAAAACACCAACGCTCCCATCGTCCTTACCAACACCAGGAGGTACAACATCGGGCCGTGGTGCCTGAGGGAGTAGAGGTCGTATTCCAGCTTGATGCGGTGGTCGTCGAGGTCGGAGCAGTAGGGGTGGTTGACCTGGGCCCATCCGGTCAGACCCGGGCGAACAGAATAGCGATAGCCAAAGAAGGGGATCTTGTCTTCGAGGTCCCCGGTTATTTCGGGTCGCTCCGGGCGGGGACCGACGAGGCTCATTTCGCCCTTGAGTACGTTAACGAGTTGCGGTAATTCGTCGATCCTCCACCGACGCAGGAAAGTGGCGAATGGAAGGATCCGCTGATCCTCGTGCTCGGCGAATTCGGGTCCATTTTGTTCTGCCGTGGTGCTCATCGTACGGAGCTTGAAGAGGGTGAAGGGTGCACGAAAGCGGCCGAGTCGGGTCTGGCGATAAATGACGGGCTTTCCCCCGGCACCGCGGACAATCAGGGTCGAAAGGAGAATGACGGGGGAGGATAGAACGAGGAGCCCCAGCGCGACCACGACATCCATAGCTCTCTGGAGATGGTGGAAGGGCGATGTTGCCAGATTGGAAAAATCACCGGTTGCGATGAACCACCGGGAGTCTACCTGCAGCACCGGGACCCGTCCGGTCAGTTCGGTGTAGGCGCCGGCGGCGTCAACGACGGGAGTCCCCCGAAAGTTGAGAGCCGTGACCCGTTCGGTGGCGTCGGTGTTGGAAAGTGTTGCGACGATCAGGAGGTCCGCGGTCGAGAGAGAAGTCTGGACTTTCTCGGGCTCTTCATCGAGTGCCACGGCTGAAATGTGTTGGGATATCCGGAACGGCGCCCAGGGACGATGGTGCAATTCGGCCAAGAGGGAGGTGACGATCGGCCCGTCTCCGACCAAGACCGCTTGCCTTTCCGGTGGGTTGGCGCCCCATGCCAGCCAACCCAGGCGGCCGATGACCTGGAGGGTCAGCGCGGAAGTCAGTGTCAGTACGAGGAGCCCGCGCCCAAACTGCCAGCCGGGGACCAGATAGACGCCCAACGTCAGTGCGACCGGGAGTGTTACGGCCAGTGCTGCCATGCGGACCAGGAGTTCGTCACGTCCCCGCCAAATTTGTGGCCGATAGAGGTCAAAAGTCGTTGCAAGTGCCAGTTGGGCCCCAATGGCGTAGGCGATGAATCCCGGGTGCGAGATCAGTACGGCCAGCTCCTGGCCCAGAAACTCGGGCAGGAATCGCATCCACACCGCAGTCAATCCTCCACCGAGGACCGAAAGGGTATCCAGGAGGGCCAAGACCCACACCGGTAACCAACGCTTCGCCTGGAATGGTGCCATCGCGGCCTATTCTACATTCACCATTCAAATAGCGCCTGAATCGAGAGGTTCAACTGCGATTATATCGGGATTGAGCTTGTCACTTTCTTTCACAAGCGATATACTGTGGGGGTGGCCGTAGAAAAAGGACATCTCGCAGTCGCTTGGGCGACAAGGCTAAACACGGCAAAGTATATGAAGATATTTTGATAATTGGAAAGTTGTTCATATGAGGCGCGGAACGGAAAATTCTCTACACTTCCGATATTCCGGCGTCTGAGTTGGCTGAAACGAAGGGAGCCATCATGTCAAGTCTGAGGGAAACACTGCGAAAGAAGATCGAGGAGCACCGGCCGCGGACGACGCGATTGGTCAAGGAATACGGTGACGTCAAGGTCGGTGAGGTGACGATTGCCCAGGCCATCGGCGGCGCTCGAGGCGTCCGGTGCCTGGTCACCGACGTGTCCTATCTCGACCCGTTCGAGGGAATCCGCTTTCGCGGAAAGACCATTCCCGAGACCTTCGAGGCCCTACCGAAGGTCCCAGGAAGCGAATATCCCTGGGTTGAGGCCTTCTTCTACTTCCTGATGACCGGCGAGGTTCCGACCGTCGAAGAGACGATGGAAGTCGTTGAAGAGTTCCAGCAGAAGCGAGAACTGCCACAGTACGTGATCGACGTTTTGCGTGCGATGCCTCGTGATAGCCACCCGATGGCGATGTTTTCCACAGCCATCACCTCGATGCAACGTGAGTCGATCTTCGTCAAGCGCTACAACGAAGGCATGTCCAAAATGGTCTACTGGGAGCCGATGCTCGAAGATGTGATGAATCTGATGGCCAAGCTGCCGACGATTGCCGCCTACATCTACCGGTTGAAGTACAAGGACGACGTCCACATTCCCCCAGATCCAAATCTGGACCTCGGCGGCAACTTTGCCCACATGATGGGCTTCCCGAAACCCTACGACGATGTCGCGAGGATGTACTTCATCCTG
>JAUWTC010000038.1 GCA_030609785.1 Holophagae bacterium | reverse complement strand
TGGATTGGTTGCAATCGACGAAATAACCGTCTTTGATGATCAGAATCGCGTCGGCCGATCGCTCGAACAGTTCGCGGTAGGGTTCGGCTCTACGTAACTCGCGCAGGCGAGAGCACTCCTGCTCCAGCTCTTCGATCCGCCGCTTGAGGCCGTCCATCTGCCGGGTGTGACCGTTGCCGTCGCCTGGAGCCATCTGGGACCTCCTGACCTAACTGAAACTCCGATCCAGTATAGCGGAGCTGATCAAGCTCTCCAGCGACCCCAAACGAACCCGATGAGGGCGCCGGCTGCGGAGATCAAGATGACTGCGCCGGTGTGCCACATCAGGACGTGCCGCATGTCGGAAATCGGGCATCGCAAATGGGTAATGGCGTCCGAGGCGATAGCCGCGCCGGCGCCGCCCAACATGCCGGCCATCCATGCTCGGGTAGGGAAAGCCCTGACGATGAGCCAGATGGTAATCAGGAGGGTCGGGAGGGCCAGCATCGTATCCGACATCATGCAGCTCATTCCGTCGGCGAAGGTCTGGTTCTCCCAGGGAATGCCTGGGCTGAAACGCCAGGTGACGTATCCGACGGTCAGTTGATAGACGATGCAGGCGGCCAAGACCGTCAGCGCACTGCCCAGCGGTATGCTTCGACCGGGGATGGACTCCCGCAGGGCCAGGCCGAGGAGCAGGGCGGCCGCCAGAAATTCGATGGCCGAGCAGCCCCAACCCAGCCAGGTGGGGATGCTTTGAATATCGGATCGAAGTCCGAGAGCAAGGACGGCAACCGCAAAGACCAGGGCCGAAACCGCCAGTACCCACAGTGTTCGCCGCCAAACCGGCGCAAGGGGAGTGACCGGCTGGAGGTCGTCCGTGACGGCTTTCAACAGTTTTTCAGGAACGAGTGGCGCCGACATCGGACCCTCCTTCTTGTGTGACCATTTCTCTCAGTGTCTTCAGGGCGCGGTGGGCGCGGACCTTGGCGGTGCCGGGCGCCACGCCCAGAATGTCCCCGACCTCCTGGAAGCTCAGGCCCAGCAGATGATGCAGCATCAAGACCTCCTGTCCAGCCTGAGGGAGTTGGGCCATCAGGGTGAAGACAGTCGCCGCGTCTCCGATGCGATCCATCTCCGGCGGCACCGGAACCTCTGGAAGATCCTCGATCGCAAGGCTTTCCTTGCGACGTCTCCTGGACCTGAGATGCATCAGCGCGACATGCCGTGAGATCGCATAGACCCAGGGCCGAACCGGTCGCGGTGAGGCGTAGGTGTGGCGGGCCCGGTGAATTTGCAGGAACGCCTCCTGGGCCAGATCCTCTGCGGTCGTCGTGTTCCGGACGAAGGTCCAGAGATAACGCTGGAGAGGTCCCTTGAGCGCCTGGTACAGGCCGGTAAAGGCCTCGGCGTCACCCTGCTGGTAGCGGGTCATCAGATCGACCAGTTGCTGTTCGTCATCTTTTCGGGCCACAGCTGCTCCTTCGCCTGTTTCGTGTATCAGGTTACACGAACCAAGGCTGGGACGCTGGGACGCTCCATTGAGGAGCGCTCGGCTGGTCCAGGTAGGGGCGAAAGATCTTTCGCCCCTACGTTTTGATCTGGGCAACCGCACTGAATCCCAGATTCCTGGCGTCCTTGCCTCCCAGGGCCCCAGCTTCCTGCTTTTTTGCCATAATACTCCGATGACGACGGCAGACGCACTGGTCGACTGGTTTGAAGGGCATGCTCGATCTCTGCCGTGGCGGACTGAACCCAGGGATGCATATCGGACGCTGGTCAGCGAGATCATGCTCCAGCAGACCCAGGTGGATCGGGTGGCGCCGCGTTTCGTGGAGTTCGTCAGGCGATGGCCGGACCTCAAGGCGTTGGCCGCGGCGTCTGAAGATGACGTTCTGGCCATCTGGTCGGGTCTGGGTTACTACCGACGGGCGCGTTTGCTCCACCGACTGGCCCGTGAGGTCGTTGGATCGGGCAGGAATCAGTTGCCTGAGGACATCGAGGCGCTGCGGACCCTCCCCGGGATCGGAGACTACACCGCTGCAGCGGTCGGCTCTTTGGCCTTCGGGCTGGAGGCGCCGGTGCTTGACGGTAACGTTCAGCGGGTCGTGGCGAGAGTGACGGCCTCTGACGGGGATCCCAGGGCCTCCGGCGGCCAGACCAGGATGAAGGCATGGGTCAGGAAACTTTTTCCGGGGCACCATCCGGGCGTCGTCAATGAGGCCCTGATGGAGCTGGGCGCGACTGTGTGTACGCCTTCCAGGCCTCGCTGTGATTCTTGTCCCCTGCTTCGGTGTTGCAAGGGATATCAGGCGGGGTGTCCGGAAGAATATCCCCCTCCTCGAAAGGTCAGGGCGACCGAACACTTGCGGTGGGTCGCCGTGTGTTTCGTCGGTTCGGACGGACGATGGCTGCTTCGAAGAGTCCAGGAGGGGCCGATCCTCCGGGGTCTGTGGTTGCCACCTCTGGCCGACCTCGAAGCGGAGGCGGATCCCGTCAGCGTTGCGATGGGGTTGGTGCCCGAGGGTTTGATGGTAGAAACGGGAACGATGTTCGGCGCGGTGCGCCATCACATCACCCACCGGCGCATCGAGGTCATACCGGTTCTGGTCCCCACTCTAGACGCCGATCTTCCCGCCGCGGTGTGGCAATGGTCTCGCCCAGGAGAGGTCCTTGGCGGAACATCCAGTCTCTTCGAAAAGCTCCATAAAGTCATTAGAAACAACGAAAAAGACAGTTGAGTCTTGACATAACGCAGCGCGGCATTAGAGATGAATCACGATTCAGTTCTCTGTTATACTTCGGCCGCGGATGAGGCTCGTCGGGGCCGTTCGAGGCTGCTGGAAAGGCCGGTCGATCCGGCTCCGTTGGTTCGATAGGAGGAGGGGATATGCATCACGCGACAGCCGGTGTTTTTCTTGGAATTCCTGGAGTGGCCTGGTTCTGGATCATCAGCATTTTCGGCATCGGGGGGGTCGTTTATTCCCTGAGCCGACGCTTTCAGATGCTCAAGCTCGGCCGAGAGGAAAACCGGTTCGACCGGCTTGGTGAGCGCTTCAAACACATGCTGGTCTTCGCGATCGGCCAGAAGAAGATGTTCGACGATCCCTTCGCCGGGCTCTACCACCTCCTGATCTTCTACGGATTCCTGGTGGTCAGCCTGCGCACAATGTCGATGGTCATTGAGGGCTTCTTCGCAGGCTGGGAACTCCCGTTGTTGCACACCCCGGTGGGCCACGCCTACCTCTTTTCCAAGGACATTTTCGAACTGCTGGTCCTGGTCGGTTTGGCCTTCGCCCTGTGGCGGCGAACCGTGCAGAAAAAGGACCGGGTGATCAACAGCTTCGGCGCCTTCCTGGTAGTCGGCCTGATCGGCGGCTTGATGATCACCGATCTGGCGTCGGAGGGTGCCCGGATCGCGGGCGGGGCCATCGACGGCTCCTTCCTGCCGGTGTCGGCTGCGGTCGGAGCCCTTTTTAGCGGGATGTCCGAGGCCGCCCTCCAGTTGACCTACACCTCCTTCTGGTGGATTCACCTTTTCATTCTCTACTACTTCGCCAACGAACTGCCCTACTCCAAGCACTTCCACGTCTATACGGCGATTCCCAACGTCTTCTTCGCAAAGCTGAATGAGCCCGGCGCGTTGCCGACAATGGATCTGGAGAACATCGAAGACGATACCCGCTTCGGAATTTCCACGGTCACAGACTTCACCTGGAAGCAGATGCTGGACTTCTACACCTGCACCGAATGTGGGCGCTGCCGGGAGTTTTGTCCGACGACCCTGACCGACAAGCCCCTGCAGCCGGTGCTGCTGACCAAGACCCTCCGTGACCAGGTCTACTCGGAACAGAAGGGTCTCCTGGGAGATCCAGGAGAAAGTGGCGGACAATCGGAAGACGAGCTGGTGCCGGTCATCGTCGATCCCGAGATCATCTGGGCCTGTACGACCTGTCGTTGGTGTGAGCAGGCTTGCCCGCTCGATATCTCCTATGTCGACAAGATCGTTGAGATGCGCCGGAATCTGGTCCTCGAAAAGGCGGAGTTCCCCGAGGCGGCCCAGCCGGCCTTCAGGGGGTACGAGGTCAACGGCAATCCCTGGCAGCTGCCGGCCGAAGAGCGGGCCAACTGGGCCGACGGGCTCGATGTGCCCCTTGCCGCCTCGTCCGTTGGAGATTTCGAGTACTTGTTCTTTGTGGGTTCTCCGGGCAGCTACGACGACCACGGCAAGAAGGTCTCACAGTCCCTGGTCAAGATCCTCAAAGGCGCGGGCGTCAAATTCGCCATCTTGGGTGCGGAGGAGCTGACGTCCGGTGACGCCGTGCGCCGCCTGGGCAACGAGTACCTCTACCAGATGATCGCCCAGCAGAACATCGAGACGATGGACGCATACGGCGTCAAGAAGATCGTCACCAATTGCCCCCACGTTTTCAATACACTCAAGAACGAATACCCGGACCTCGGTGGGAACTACGAGGTCGTGCACGGGACACAACTGGTTGCCGATCTCGTTCGAGCGGGTCGGATTCAGCTGACCGAGACCGTCGACGAGGTTCTGGCCTACCACGACCCCTGCTACCTGGGGCGGACCAACGGCGAGTATGAGGCGCCCCGGTTCCTCCTCAAGGTCATACCCGGCCTCAAGGTGCACGAGGCGGAACTCCAACGAGAACGCTCGATGTGCTGCGGCGCAGGCGGCGGGCGAATGTGGTTGGAAGAAGATCTGGGGACGCGGATCAACCAGCTGCGCTTCTCCCAGCTCAAGGAGTCTGGTACCAACGACGTCGCTGTGGCCTGTCCCTACTGCTTCTCCATGCTCTCCGATGCCCAGAACGAGACCGGGCATGAAGAGGCGAAGACCTGGGATGTCATTGAGTTGGTGGGACGGGCGTTAGGATCCTGAAAGGGATAGGCCGAGCGTTCCCGCTCGACAATTTTCAGGAGGGTGCGTTCGCGAGCCGATAGGTGGGTCTGACGGCGCCCCCAGCTGCTTTCGAGGGGGCCATTGCCGGGACTCTGGGTGGCTCATGTCGTGCTAGTGTACTGCGCCTGAAGTTCCTTCCATCAGTTTGCGAGGCATCCGTGCCGCTGGCAAGACGCGACGACGCAGTCGTAGTTTGACTACTTCAAGGAGGAGTAACGCAGCCAGCGGTGTGGAGGACCGCCAAGAGGTGGTAGAGACTTTAGACGCAGTACACTAGGCTCGTGGATGAGAAAATGAAATCTCTATCCCCCGACAGGAAGAAAGCATGAAAAACGTACTCATCAGATTCTCTGTTGCGCTTGTTCTCGTGGGTCTTTTTGTTTTCTTGGCACTTCATCAGCTGGATTACCCCGATATCGGGATCGACGATGCAAACATCTTCTTTGTTTACGCAGAGAATTTTTCGCAAGGCCATGGTTTCGTTTTTAACATCGGTGGAGAAAAGATTGAAGGCTTCACTTCGATACTCTGGGTGTTGATCGCGTCTGGGATTTTCTTGCTCTCGGACGCGCCAGAAATCCTTCTGTTGTTTTTGAATATCCTATTGCTTGCCGGATCAGTCGCCATAGTTATGGCGTATATTGACTCGGCCTTAGCAAGTGAAGCTGCTCAGCTCCTCCCGGGTCTGTCGTGGTACGCCGTAGGATTTCTTCTGCTTGTCTGCGCGGCTCCCGGTTATGTGGTGTGGACAACGATTACGTTGGTCGATACGGGACTTTGGGCGTTTCTTCTAACACTCACGAGCATGACCGTGCTGAGGTTTGCATCTTGCAGCGATCGATTTCATCAATGGCTTTTTGCACTATTGATAGCGCTTTTACTGCTCACGCGGCCCGAAGCTTTCGTATGGTCAGTTGTTTTCATTGGAACCGCTTGGTGGCAGGTTTTTTCAAGAGAAGGCCTGAAGACAAGCTTGCGGTTCACCTTTTTGCCAGCGCTTTCGTACGTTCTTGTAGTTTCTATTCTGACTCTCGGCAGATTGTTGTACTTTGGGTATCCCTTGCCAAATACATATTACGCAAAAGTGTCAACGTCATTGAGCTACAACTTGAGCGAGGGGATCCGCTACCTCTCCGGTTATTGGGGTTCTTCGCTCCTGATCCAATTATCGCTCGTTTGCCTGTTCGTAGTTGCATGCCGAGTGGCGACTCAGATTGTGCGGGCCCGCTTGATGGGGCGCAGTCCACTTCCGCTCGAGGGTTATGCGGTGCTACCGGTATTTTGTTTGACGGGACTTTGCGTTCCTGTGTTTTCGGGTGGTGACCATTTTGGGCTGTTTCGTTTTTATCAGCCGGTTTTCCCGCTTCTCGTGCTCAATATTCTTATTTGCTGGAAATACATAGAACACATGATGCCTGTGATGCAGAGAAGCAAAATCGTGTCACGACTTATCAAGAGTGCTGTGCTGATCCTCGGTTACATTCTTGTTTTTGAATTTCAGGCAGTGACGTGGCTCAATCATGGAATCCCAAGAACCATGAAGAACGAATTCCAGCGAGCTGAATCTGGACGAGAGATCGGGAATGTGTGGTCGACCCTTTTCGCCCATCATGACAAATACCCTTCGGTCGGGTCGGTCATGGTTGGTGGTCTCAAGATGGGGTATTCAGGAGAAGTCGTCGACCTGATGGGATTGAACAATACCCAGATGGGACATAGTCGTGGGGATAGACGAGGACAGAAGAACCACGCGGCTTTCGAGAAAAGCGTTTTTTATCAACTGCAGCCGGAGACATTGCTCCCCACCATTGGGTGCAGAAACGATCTTCAGGGCTTGTACGAGAGTGGTGTTCGGTACTATCAGGGTTATCTGAAGGGTATTCTGAACGAACCAAAATTCACGCAGCAGTACGAGTTTGCACAGGTTTATTATGCTGGGTCCGGAAGCTGTGTCATTGGATTCATGAATCGGACATTCCTCTCCGAACTCGAGGCCAATAGAGCCTATTCAGTTTTCCGATTGAACTGAAAACAAAGCACCTGTTTTTCTAGAGCAGATACTTCATCTGAGCGGTCTCCTGCTCATAGGCATCGACATCCTTGCCGTGCTTGGACCGGAGGCCTTCGGCACTGATGACGAAGGTTGCTTGTTCGCCGGCAATCCGTGAGAAGAAGACGCGGTGGTCCTCGTCGTCGGAGTGGATGTCGACGGCGCACAGATCGTTGGAGAAGTCGGTGACCAGGTCGACACTACAAACGGGGCAGGCAAAGGACCACCGGTCACCCGAGGTGACCTTGACGTCCGGCGGAACAAAGACCTCATACTCGCCCGGCTCGGGATGGAGTCCGACAAGCCAGACCCGGTCCTTGTACCCGGCCACCAGGATGATGGCGTCCTGGGGGTTGAGCATCGCCTTGCAGTGGGGACACGAATACGTCCATTTCATTGGGCAGCCCTCCCTGCTTTCAATATGGGGCTCAGAGGGAGTTTTTGCCAGCTTGGCGCCGCATGATAGTATGAATTCGAGGTGAAAATATTATGCCGGCCGTCAAAATTGCAACCAGTGTCCCTGCGGAACAGTTTCGGAATCTCGAGGCTGTTCGAAAACAACTGGGTCTCAAGAGAAGTACCGTAATACAGGAGGCATTGGCACTTTGGCTCTCGGGACGGGAGTCGGCCGAAGGTGTGCAGAGCTATCTCAGGGGCTATATGACACATCCAGAAGACGCAGGGGAGGCAACCGGCTTTGTCGAGGCCTGGGCAGACGGTATGGAAGCCGAGGACTGGTGATGAAACGTGGAGAAATCTATTGGGCCGAATTCCCCGCGCCTGTGGGTCGACGTCCGGTCGTTCTGGTCTCGCGTGAGGAAAGCTACTCCGTTCGGTCCCGATGCATCGTGGTTCCGTTGACGCGGACGGTGCGTGGGATTCCGACCGAGGTTCGCCTGGGACCGGCCGATGGGCTCTCAAAGGCCGGTGTCGCCAATGCGGATGAGATCGTGACGATACCCAGGAGCCTCCTCAAAGGGCGGATCACCGCTCTCGCCGGATCTCGTATTGAAGAACTTGATCGCGCCCTGGCATTTGCTCTCGGGATTGAGTCAGGGTGATTGAGTAGGGTAGGCCAAGGCCCACCCTACGGGTCGCTGTTATTCGCTGGAGAGCCTCAAATCGACGCGATTGCCCGGACCTTCCCAGACGCTGATTTCTGACAGGGTGCCGCCGAGGTCTTCGATAGGCTCTCGCACAGCGGCGGCGATGAACAGGGCAACGCTCTCGGCTGTCGGTGAGGGTTGTCCGATCTCGGGATGGTTGTTGAGGTCAGTGCCGTCGAGAGGGGCGACGATCTTGCTCAGTGCCTGGTGCACGGCGTGGAAGTCCAATCCGTAGTTTTCGTCGTTCAGCCCGTCGGCGCCGACCTTGATCGCGACCCGCCACCGGTGGTTGTGGGGGCTTTCGGGCTGCCCGAGGTAGCGGGTGAGGGCGTGGCTCGCCTCGAACTCGGCTTCGGAGTGGTAGACCCAGCGGCTCATGAGGCCTTGGCCCGTGATCCGTGGGGTTTGCGAGGCCGCAGCACCAGGGCCTCCCGTACCACTCTCAAGCGCCGCTGCTCTTCTTCGGGAACCTCGAGGTCGGCAAAGATTTTCCGGAGTGAGGCTGTAGGCCCGTCATCTTCGCGGATGTTGACCTCCAACCGAATTGAGCCGTCCGAAGCCTTCTCCCATTGGGGAATACCCGCCTGGAGATTTTCGTCCAGTGCGGAGGTGTCGACAGGCCACGTTCGGTCGGGCGAGGGGGCGATTGTGTATCGGGCCCGAGAAAGCAGTTTACCCATCGAGGGTGCGCCGGGAATGAGCTCATCGAATCGCTGAATCTGGAGGCCTTCGGGCAGGATGCCGTTGATCTTTGAGGTGTGGGTCGGTCGGATGGGCGCCGTGCAGTCGATGTCGAAAACCTCCGCCAGGGCCTCGTGACCCAGGCTGAGGGCGGGTCCCATCGATACCTTGATGTGAGGATTAAACCCTTCGGTGTAGCGGACCGGGACCGCGGCCCCTCGAAGTGCCCTTTCGATGGCGTCCATCGTCTGGCGGTGGGACAGAAAACGCGAGGCGCCGGTCTTGGAGAAAATAAACCGGACCTTGCGGTGGACGGGACTCTGGCTTCTCATCTGACGGGCCTGGGGGACGTTCGGGAGGGGCTTGGCCGAGTAGGCGGCCTGGGTGGCAGGGGTATCCTCGGAAGTGCCCAGTGTCGGCAGGGCCAGCTTGATGTCCTCCCCGTTGCCGGGAATACCGCATTGCACGCAGTCGCCCCATTTGCAGTCGGCGGTCGCCCTCTCTCTGAGGGCCCGCCGCCACTCCGCCTTGAGAAAGCCCTTGCGAACGCCGGGATCAATGATGTCCCACGGGAGGGGCTCTGAAAGCTGTCGTTCCCGCAACTCGTGACTGAGGTCGATGCCGTGATCGGCCATCGCCTCGGCCCAGGCCTCCGGTCTCGCCAGTTCGCCCCAACCGTCGAACAGGGCGCCCAGTTCCCAGGCCCGGTGGATCACCGCACCCAGGCGGCGGCTGCCCCGGGCCAGCATCGCCTCATGGGCCGCTTCTTCGGGCGAGTTCCAACTCAACTTGGCCCCTCGAATGGTCCTGAAGCCGTCCTTGAGCCGGTAGATGCGGCGCATCAGCTCCGGCGGATCGACGAAAGGTTGCCACTGAAATGGCGTGCACGGTTTGGGCACGAAGCAGCCGACGGAGACCTTGACCTGAACCGACCGGCCCCGGGCCTTTCGGCCCCTCTCCACCAGCTGAGACGCCAGCGTGATGAGTTCGTCCAGATCCTCGTCGGTCTCGGTGGGCAGCCCGATCATGGCGTAAACCTTGATCAGGTTCCAGCCCTTGGAGAATGCAGCATCGGCGGCTCGCAGCATACTATCGTTGGTGAAAGTCTTGTTGATGACGCGCCGCAGGCGGTCCGAGCCGGTCTCCGGCGCGAAGGTGAAACCGGACCTCCGGACCCTGGAGACCGCGTCCGCCAGGCCGACGGAGAATGCGTCCGCCCGTAGACTGGGCAGGGCGACCGAGACCCGTTTCTCGGCCAGGCGCTCGGCCAAATCGGTAACCAGCGGTTCCACCTGGGAATAGTCCGCGGACGACAGGGAAAGCAGCCCGACCTCTTCGAACCCTGTCTCGGCAACCTGACGCTCGATCTGATCGGCCACCACCGCCGGGTCGTGTTCCCGCACCGGCCGATACCAGTAGCCCGCCTGGCAGAAGCGGCAGCTCTGGGTGCAACCACGCATGATTTCCAGGCCGATTCGATTCTGGACAACCTCGGCGAAGGGGACGATCGTCGTCTCCGGCAAGTCCGCCGGGTCCAGTTCGTCGACCCACACGCGCTTGACGGGGAAGGCGGCATCGGGGGACAGGTTTTCCCATCGTGTGTCCTCGGGTGATGCGCCTTCGGTCCAGCGGTAAAGCGATGGTACGTAGACTCCGGGCAGGGCGGCAAGACCCTGGAGGATTTCGGCTCGCGGCCGACCTTCGGCCTTGGCGTCGCGCACGTGATCGAGAATCGCGTCGAGACCCGCCTCCCCGTCACCGATCAGGAGTGCGTCAAAAAAGTCCGCGACCGGTTCCGGATTGGCCGTGCAGGGGCCCCCGCCGAGAATGATCGGGTCGCCCTCAACTCGTTCGGCGGCCCACTGTGGGATACCGGCCAGGTCCAGGAGGTGGGGGATGTTGATGTAGTTGAGTTCCGTCTGCAGGGTGATGCCGACGATGTCGAATTCGGCAATGGGCCGGTAGGAATCCAGGCTATAGAGCGGGATTTCGGCGCCGCGCATTGCCTCGGCCATGTCCGGCCAGGGGGCGAAACACCGTTCGGCCAGAGTGTCCGGTCGGCGGTTGGCGATGTGATAGAGAATGCGGGTGCCCTGGTGGGACATCCCGATTTCGTAGGCATCCGGGAACGCCAATGCCAGGCGAACCGGCGTGTCGTCCCAGCTCTTGCGGATCAAATTACGTTCGATACCCAGGTAGCGGGTTGGTTTCTGGACACCAGGGAGAATGTCATCAAGCACAGACCTGATGGCCTGCGGGGATTTCAATGTCGTCATGGGCACCTCCGCCCGACGCGGATTGTATAGGAGCTCTCAGCTCTCAGCTATCAGCTCTCAGTTCAGCCGTTTGCAAAATACGGGGATGCATGGAAATGAAGCACCAGGGACAAAAACACAGTTGAACCGCGAAGAGCGCGAAGAACGCAAAGAGAACGCAAAGAAAATTTTGTAAATAAAACACTTAGCGCTCTTTGCGTCTTGGCGGT
>JAUWTC010000098.1 GCA_030609785.1 Holophagae bacterium | reverse complement strand
CGAGAGAATCGACCTCCTGACCCTGGCAATCCAGCATCGTTTGACCGCACATGACCTTACTCAGCTGAGTTATTCGGCCCAGCCCTGGCAGACGTTCTTCCCGGCGAAGAACGTCATCGTCGAGGCGGCGACTGAAGCCGTCAACAGCAGGCGATAGCATGGACGCAGAACCCTCGGGCCACCAGCAGAAACTCAAGGACCGCGACGCCTATGGGCGCGTGGCGATGATCCTTAACGCCCTGGCCAACCCGATGCGGTTGGAGATCGTCGAACTCCTGGCACAATGCGAACGCTCGGTCGACGCGCTGGCAAAGAAATGCAGCCAACCTCTGAAAAATATCTCGCATCACCTGCAGAAGCTGCATTCGGCCGGTATGGTCGACCGGAGGTCTGAAGGCCGCACGGTCATCTACTTCCTGACCGACCCCTCGGTCGCGACCTTCTGGTCCCAGACCCGGAACTTCGCCGAAGAACGGCTGTCCGGGCTGATCTCCCGGGCCGGGGGAGAAGCCCCTTCGATCCACGGCATTGATCTCAACCCCGATGTCCTCAACCAACTCCTGGGAGACGAAAAGGTTACCGTGATCGACGTTCGGCCACCGGAGGAATATGGGGCCGGGCATCTGCCCGGCGCCCGGTCGGTGCCCCTCGAATCACTCAAGGAACAGATGCAAGACTTCCCCAGAGACCGGCCGGTCGTCGCCTACTGCCGAGGACGCTACTGCCTCTTGGCGGAGATCGCCGTCGATGTGCTGGAGAACTCCGGGTTCGAGGCCACTCGGTTCGCAGACGGCGTCATCGAATGGCGGGACGCTGGGTTGGATGTCGAAAGAAAAACTGAGCCTCAGGACAAGGACACACCATGATCAAACGGAACCTGATGGCCGGCGCCACGGCCCTCCTGGTGGTGCTGGCAACACTCCCGATCTCCGCACAGATTTCAACGAATGAGGTCCGCGAGCCCTTGATTGACCTGCTGGCCAGTGAATCCATCGAACGTATCGATTTTGTATCAACCTCTTTCGACGGTGCGATTGGGAATATCGAACTTGCCGTCGATACGATGCTCGAGACTACGAAGAGCGCCCCTTCACCACCGAAAGAAACTGTCCGAGCCCTGGCCGAAGTTATCCGGGCTCTCGACGGATTCAAGGCCCGAAGGGACGGCTACAACTTCGGCAGTCTGAAACTGGTTGTTCTCGATCAGGGCGATGCGCGACAGCTCGGAGAGTTGGTCGGTCTGACGGCCGTAATGATCCTGGAAGACCCGGCATCCCGGGCTGCGGTCCAGGCCTCAGCCAAAACCCTGTTCAGGGGGCTCACCCTGGACTCCGAAGAAGGCATTTCGCTTCTCGAACAGTTGCTGGACCACGTCAAAAAGGTCAATGAGATGCCACGCTCCGAACGCGGGAAGTTCTTTCGGTGACACGCCAACGACGGACACTCTTCTCACTCCTGGCCGCCTGCCTCCTCGCGGTGGCTTCACCGACGGTTTCCGCTCAGACCGATCGGATCAGAACCCTCTGGCCCGCTGACTGGCAGGTCCACTGGGAAGGCGGCACGACACACTTGACACTGACCCTTTCCGACGACGGTTCCGTCGTCGCTCTTGCCGGTGACCGGCAATGGACCGGCACGATTACAGGCACATTCATCGAGCTGAAGGGCTCGGGGAGCAAGGGTGGAGAGTTGCGGTGGAGAGGATGGTTGACCACTCCATCCGAAGAAAACGCTCCCGCCTTTCTCGCGGGTTCCCTTGCCACAGTCGATGCCCATGGGCTGGTGTCGACGTCCGGCTGGTATGCCATTCCGACCTCGGAAGACGGCCCGAAACCCCCGGCCTTTATCGAGCCTCCGCCGGACAGCGGGGTTTCCGACGTCGACCGAACTGCCCCTTCACTCTCGAATCCACCCCTCCCTCCGGCGCCACAGACCTTCGGTATTTCCCATTCGAAAGTGCCGACCCAGCCTGTGTTCGAAGGGCGATGGGAGACCCTGGAGGGGACCTACGTCATCACCCGGGAGGGCAAGAACTTGAAGGTGACAACGCCAGGGGGTGTGGTCGTCCACGGGCGGGTGACCGGCCCGGCCAGCTGCGTTATCGGCCTTCGACCCGGGTGTTGCTCCGGCGCCTTCGAAGATGTCGACACCCTCAGGTGGCAGGACGGCTCCATGTGGCGAAGGAAACCGCCCAAGTGAAAGGGGCGCGGTTTTATATTCCGGGAAACTGACCCGGCACTGTTTTGAATCAACGAATTCTTGATGGGAAAGAGGAGGACACAATGACCTTAAACAGCAACAGAAAGAATGGCGACCGATGGGTCAAGGCGGTCGTAACCACCACCGTGTTGGTCGCGCTCATGGTTCTGAGCGCACCGGCAGACGCCAAAATTACCTTGACCCAGAAAATCGGCGAGAAAGAAGTTCAGCTCAAGATCTACGGCTACTCGCAGCTGGAGATGCGTGGCGGTGACGGCTATACCGAAGAGGGCGGCCCGTTCTTCCGTGCCCAGCGCATCCGCATGGGCTTCAACTATTCTCACGGGCCGATTGCGGGCAAACTGCTCCTGGACTTCAACCAGAGTTTCACCTCCACTGAAGGCGGATTGCCCAAGGCGATCAAGGATGCCTTTGTCGCCTACACCTTCTCCAATGCGGCCTTCGTTCGCCTCGGCATGATGAAGACACCGGTCGGTCAGAGCTTCACCACGCCGGGGTGGAATCTGGACAACCTCGAGCGGACCCACCTGGACAAGGGTCTGGTTCTCGAGCGTGATTTCGGAGTCATGCTCTCCGGTCGCTTGATCGGTCAGGAAAAGTACGAAGGCAAGAAGCAGTACCACCTCCACGGCCTGGAACTGGGCGCCGAACGCCAGGGCTACGGCTGGGGGTATGACATCGGAGTCTTCAATCCGGCCGGTCGGTCGGACGCTGTGATCTGGGACACCGACGTCATCGGAGACGCATTGGCCTACGCCACACGTTTTCACTACGACTACGGCCAGGCCTTTCATGCCGAGGCCTCCTGGGGCATGTCCGAGCAGGCAGGTGGACTGGAAACCGAGGACTATTCGGTCTTTGGACTCGCTGTAGCTTCCGAGTTGTGGGATTACGGCATCGAATGGAAGCTGGAGTACCTCGACGGATCGAACATCAGAGGCATCGACGGATGGGACCAGCAGACTCTGTCGGCGACCTTCGGCTACATGCTGACCGAGCGGATTGAACTGGTGGCCAAGACCTACCAGAGCGCAGCGCAGCAGATCGGCACCGAAGACTCCGACCTGGGGAACACCTACATCGGATTCAATTGGTTCCTTGCACCGATTACGACCAAACACCGAGATCTCCAGCGGCACAAGATTACGGTCAACTACATCGTCACCAATGCAGATGAGGAGACCTGGGCCGGGCTGGGCGGCCTGACCGACAACGCCTGGGCCATCGGCTGGCAGTACATGTTCTAGGGCTTGAGGTTTTCTTCGACCGGCGGGGACCCTGGCGGGCATTGCACGAGGGATGCGTTTCGCTTCTCGCCCACCAGGGTCCCGTCGGATTGATCCAGTTCAGTTCTTTTCGATTGAGAACGACATCAACTCGACCGTCACAATGCGGGGCAGCGCCCGCACAGGACTCCTCCGGAGTTCCCACGGCTCCGCCGTTGCAGACCTTCGGCCTGGTGCCGGTTCTTTGCCCACGCTGGTCGCTTCGCGACCTCCACGGCTGCGCCCTGATCGCCCTATCGGGCGATGCGCGATGTCCCTACCCCGCGCTCCAGGACACCATCCCAGCAGCCCATCCTGTTTCTCTTTTTGTGCTTTTTCGTGCCTTTTTGTGGCTACCCTTCTTGTGGTTTTTTACAAATTCCGAGCTGCCATCGCACGACACCGGATCATCTCCCGCCAGGGTCCTGTCGCTCTGAGGCGCCCGAGATTGCCGACGTGGCCTCCGAATGTCCGATTGATGAAGACCGCGTCGCTGGGGAAACTCATGTCGCCGAACTCGGACCAGTAGTTCATACCCAACTGCATCATCGCATCGACCAGATCATCAGTCCCAAAGGTGTAGGGCGGATCTTCCCGGACGATACGGCCCAGAACCTCAGCATAGGCCTCGGCGATTTCTGCAGGAAAGAGATGGCCGTCGCCCTTGAAAAAACCGATGGCTTTGAGAATCTCCGGGATCTCGCCCCAGCGGTCCTCGAGCACGGCCAGCATCAGCGAGGCATACCCTTCGGCGAGTCCCTTCGGAACCTTTTTGACGCAGCCGAAATCGTAGACCACCACCGCGCCGTCTTCCCGAAAGGCAAAATTGGCAAGATTGGGGTCGGCGTGCAAGAAGCGGTGTTCGAAAAGCCCGCGGAGGAGAAAATCCAGCATCACCTGGCCCCACCGGTCCCGCTGGGCCTGGGGCCGCTCGGGCGAACACGCCTCATCCGCCGGCAGTCCCCCGACGAACTCCATCGTCAGCACGTTCTTCGTGCTGGCCTCGGGAATGACCTTGGGGATGACGATCTCCGGCGTGTCGGCCCACAGTTCGGCCATGCGCTGCATCGTCTGAGCCTCGATCGTATAGTCCAGCTCTTCGATCAGGCGATCCCGGATCTCTTCCCAGAAGGGCTCGAAATCGATGTCCGAAAAGAGACCCCACAGAGCTCCGACCAGGACCTTGAGGTTCTTCAGGTCAGCTTTGACGATCTGATCGATCAGGGGGTACTGGATCTTGACCGCGACGTCCCGCCCATCCTTGAGCTTCGCTCTGTGGACCTGACCGATCGAAGCAGCTGCAAAGGCCTCCGCCTCCATCGACCCGAAGATGTCATCGAACGAACCCAGCGCACCTTCGACCTCGTAGCGCATGATCTCCGGAGGGACTCGTGGCGCCTGTTTCTGCAAGGTGCTGAGAATCTCCGCCACTTCGGGCGGGAGCATGCTTTCCTGCAGCGAGAGCATCTGGCCGACCTTCATCGCCGCACCCTTGAGTTCACCCAGGCTCTCGACCACCCGACGGGCGTTCAAGACCAGGGTGTCCGCCCGCTGTTTGCGTCTCGCTTCCTCGCTGTGGCCGATTTCCAGAAGCCTATGGCCGACAACCGAGGTCCCCACCCGACCGACCAGAGCGCCCAGCTTGAGCGATCGGTGAAGGGCTGACGTTATGGGCTGTTTCTTGGCCAAATTAACGCTCCAACATCGACCGTTCGAGACCGGTGGAACGAAGTTGCTCAGTGCCGAAGGTGGTGTAGTCGTTGCGTTCGATGTGTCTTTCCAAGCCGACAATTCCTCATGTCCATGGTACCAACCCCGGCGTCCAACCCCGAGAGCGCCTGAACCCTCCGACGGGACGTGCCGGGCATGGCATTCTTTACCGGGCAGGCCCCCCGGCAACGAAGGCGCTGCGAAGAATGCCTTGCCGGGCAATCCACGGCGACCGCGTCAGCAATCGAGTCTCAGCCAACGCCGTAGGCCGCCGAGGTCTTTTCCCGGAGGGGCGGCCTCCTTCCCGTCCCAAGATATGCTGCCCCTCCGGGAAATGCACCGAGCGGGGGCGCGCCTGCGCGACCCCGAAGGCCGGGGTTGGGGACCGGGGACCTGGGCCGCGGCGGCGACAGCGACCCTGGACCGTGAACCGCATCCGTTGACCGGAGCCGCAATCCAGGGCCGGGACCGCGTCCCAGAACCGCCACCGCAACCGGGGCCGGGCCGGCGAGCCGTTCCGGTCGCTGTTTGCCGTCGCCGTTCGCGGTTCGCGGTTTGCGGTTTGCGGTTTGCGGTTTGCGGTCGCCGACGCTGACGCGCATCACGGACGCGGCCCCGGATTGCGGTCCACCGTCGCGGTCTGCGCCTGGCGTTGACGCTGAGCCCACCCTCAGATCCCACGAGCACTGCCTCTCGAGGAAATGCACCGAGCGGGAGGACCGCTAGCCCACGCAACCCGCTTCGCGGGTCCGAGCCTGTCGGCTCAGCAGCCCTTTGGGCTGGCGCCGGTTCCCAGGCTCTCCCGAAGGCCGGGGTTGGAATCCCCCAGCCAGCCTGTCTCGCTCAACATCCCAACTTCCCAAAGCCTGGCACGGCTTCTGGCACGGCTTCACTGCTCCGCCGCAATCTCTTTGGAAGCATCACGGCGCAGCTCTCGCACCACCAGCCAGGCGCCCAAAGCCGCGGCTCCGAAAAAGACAACCACCGTCACCGGATTGAGGATCAGCCAGGGCTCGCGAAAAAGTCCCCATTTTGCGGCGATCTCGACACTGTTCCAGGAGACGATCGACGTGGCGATGGCGTACCGGATGGCCCTGCCCATCGATCCCTGGCGGAAAAGGCGCAGCCACAGATATCCCGTGCTGGCAAATGAGCCGAAGAAAATGGCGCGGGTGAACCAACTGTCCACCCCAAAGACCGCCTCGTCATATGCCCACAGCAGGAGAACATAGAAAACCCACATCACGGTGACATACTGAAAGGCAGTCCGAGGGGCAAAGTTGTCAATGCGCCCCGTGGCAAGAGCCCCGCGCATCAGGTGCAGACGCCTGCGGAACCACAGAAAGAACGGACAACGGTTCGTCTCCAGGAAGAGCAAATACATCACCACCAACAGGATCAGCCCCCAGGTGTGCTTTAGAAGCACATATTCGCCAAAGGCCCCGACAAGGCGATCCCCGTGGAGATCAAAGGCCTTTGCCACACCGAGCAAACGGCTTGCGATCATCAGCCCGTATTCCGCCCCGCCAGTCCACAAAAGCAACCCCGCGAAGATGCCGATCACCGATTGCATCGCGTTATTGGCTGCGTAACGTGACAGGATCAGGAGCACGAACCCCGCCAGGATCAAGGCAAAGGTGGCAGCCACCAGAAATGAGGATACCGGAAGCATGTAAAAGGAAAGTGCTCGTCCGTCGCGCACAGTCTGGATCGCTTCGTCAATCGTGTGTCGAGCAGCGTCCGTGGAGGCCTCATGCTCCAGTGCGTTCAGCTTGGCGAGTATGCTGCGGTCGCCGAACCAACGTGCTTCGACACCATTTGTCTTATACTCCGCCCCACTGACGGCATGATCGAAAGCGTTGATCGCCACCATGAACAGATGACCGGCCGCAAGAGTGGCAAAGACGAAGCCAAAAGCCAGGACGCTGCGCACGAGGGCGGACATCCGCTTCGACCGTCGAGCCATTTGCGGCGCCGGGGTATCTACATCCGAATTCGACGCCTCAGACACGGCAGCACTCATCTCGTAACCCCCTGGCAGATCCCCTGACGCACTCTTGCCTCATCGCCTACATCGACTCGATCATATAACATGAATCATCCGTTCCAGGTCCGTCTTTCCAGTCTTTGTAAGACCAATAGGTCATTTCGTCTTCAAGAAGCCCGGTTTTTCTGATCGATCCACCGCTCAAAACGGCCCCACCCTTTTCCGCCTTTGTGAGGCCGACCACCGAACCCCAGCCCCGCCCTACCGACCAGCCAACTCTGCCACCGCGCGACCGGGGTCGGCCGATCGAACCAGGCTCTCACCGATCAAGAAGGCGTCGTAGCCCGCCTCGGTCAATCGAACGATATCCCCGTGGTCCTTGATGCCGCTCTCGGCTACCTTGACCCTGTCGGCCGGCAAAGCGTCAGCGAACTCGATCACCCGGTCGACGCTGGTCTCGAAGGTTGCCAGATTGCGGGCGTTGACACCGAGAATCTGGGCGCCCGAAGCCACAGCGATCTCAGGGTCTTCGTCGACAAAGATCTCCAACAGGACTTCCAGCTCCAGGTTCCGAGCCAGTTCGAGCAGCGCCAACGTCCGTTCCGGGGTCAAGAGTCGCTGGATCAACAAGACCGCATCTGCACCAAGCAACGCCGTCTCGTACAGCTGGCGCT
>JAUWTC010000232.1 GCA_030609785.1 Holophagae bacterium | reverse complement strand
CAGCGACCCGATCGAGGAAGGACGACGGCGTCGATCGGCCGCCGGCGCCGGATGCGGCGTACTCCAGGACGCCGACCACCAGAACGACATCGAAGGCCTGACTTGGCTCGAGGTTTTTAAAATCACCACAAACCACTTCGACCGACTCCATTCCACGGCAACGTTCAGCCACCGACTGGGCTCGGGCGCGTGTCCCCTCGACCGCGGTCACCACGGTGCCCTGTTCGGCCAGATACCGGGTCAGCGCGCCGGTGCCGGCGCCGATTTCCAGCACGGTCATCCCGGGCTCAATCCTGAACGGTCGGAGGATGTTGGAGCGTTGAGGGGAGCAGTGGTAGCGGGTCGGCCAGTCGTCAATCTCTGCGGCCAGTTCATCCGATCCGTCCGACGGATCGGAAACCTGGGTCAGAATTTCGAGGATTCGCTCCTCGGCGTTGTCGCTGTAGGCGACTTCGTCGCCGATCGAACGGATAGGGAGTGGAGCGTCAGCCTTCATCATCGGGATTATCGTTCAAACGGCGGCCGGAAGCAAAAGAGTTGACCGAGAAGGCAATAGAACCGCCAAGACGCCAAGAGCGCGAAGAAAGCGCAAAGAGGAAAAAGGCTGGAAGGCCACGAAGGAATTCGAATCCCTGATCCCTTACCCCTGATCCCTTACCCCTGTATCCTAGCTTCGCGATTCGAGGCAGATCAAGAGGTGCGAACGATGCTGCCTCCGAACGGACATTGACTTGAGAGTCTTGGATACGAGCCAATGATGCATACCATTCACGCCGTTGTCGTCCACCATCGCGGACTCGAGATGCTGGGCGAATGCCTTGAGAGCCTGCTGGCCTCGTTCGAGGTCGACCTCCAGATCGTCGTCGTACTCAACGGGTGCGATGAGGCGTTGCCGGATATTGTCAAGGACAGCGAGCGGGTTCACGTGGTCGAGGCGCCCGAGCCCGTCGGCTTTTCGGCGGCCAACAATCTCGGAGTCTCGTGGGCCGATGAACACCTCGGATCGTGTTCGTCCTACTATTTCGTCAACAACGATACGGTCTCCGAGTCCGAAGCCCTTGCCCGACTGGCGGCGGCCCTCAAGGACGGCCTCAAGACTGGCGTCGCTGGGCCACAACTGCTGATCCAGTGGGCCCCGGACCATCTCAATAGTCTTGGCCTCAATGTCACTGAGGACGGATGGGGTTGGGACGAAGGCATCGGCATCGGTCTCGACAAGTACGGGCCTTTGCCGACCAAGAAAGAGGTCTTGGCCGTCACTGGGTCCGCTCTGCTGATCCGGAGTGATGTATTCCGGACGGTCGGTCGCTGGACCGAACTCTACGACTACTACTTCGAGGACATCGACCTGTGCCTCAAGGTGCGGCGCGCGGGATGGGCGGTCGTCAACGAACCGGCGGCAGTGGTCTTCCACGCTGTATCTGCGACAACGGGTCTGGATTCCGAGTGGAAGGATTTTCTCTTCTGGCGGAACCGTCTCCTGCTCGCCATGCTCCACTGGCCTTTCGGTCTGCTGCTGAGGACAGTTTTCCCGATCGTCGTCATCGACGGGATCGTCGCACAGTTATGGCAGGACTCCCGGCTCCAACGGAAGGCGTTGATGGGCGCCCTCAGGCGGCTCCCCAGAATCGTATGGCTTCGACTGAGGCTCAAAGGCAGGAACCGGGCCTGGGTTACGATGCTCAAGCCCCCTGGGTCCGTGCCGGTGATAACCCTGCCCGAGCCGCCCGCTCCCGCGGAGGACTGCCGGCCGGAGACCGTGGGTGAGGCCAAGGTAGAGGAAGCGTTGGTTGCGGTGAGGCGATGGCGGGACACGGTGGGTGAGGGGCGCCAGGCAGTTACGATTCTCGGGACCGCGCCCCTTCCCTTCGAGCAAGCCAGAATGAACTATGCGCCGGGCGGCCGGACCTGGCAGTTCGCTCGGGGGCTGGTGGCCGACGGCATCCGACCGTTGGTTCTGTGTGAGCGGATGCCGGGCGGCTATGAGGAGCCTGACAGCGATGTGGAAGTCGAACAGACCGGCACGGCAATGATCGTCAGAATGTCGGCCGAAGATTTTCACACCAGTGATGTCGTCCCACGTCTGATTGATGCCTTTGATCCTGCGTGTTTGGTCGGTGCTTCCGCCCGGCCGTCCGGGCGGGCCGTCGAGGTGGCGAATGGTAGACCAGTATGGGTTGACCTGTTTGGAGACCCGATGGCCGAGGCTCAGGCCCGGGCGGCGAGATGTTCCGAGGGTGATCAACTGACCGCCTACCGGGATCTGGTGGCGACGCTGGTGGAGAACGGTGACGCTTTTTCGGTGGTGTCTCATCGGCAGCACGACGCGGCGTTGGGCCAGTTGGGTCTGCTGGGCCGGCTCAACCGCCGGACCGCAGGCCACGAGTTGGTCCATGTCATTCCGTGCGGAATCGACGGTGGCGGTAGCCCTCCTGACAACGACGGTCCGAGCGACCGTGGTTCATCTCCCGTTCCGGACGACGCCTTGGTGGTCCTGTGGAGTGGTGGGTTTAACACCTGGTGCGACGTGGACACCCTGGTGCGTGGCGTGGAAGAGGCGATGAAGACCGAGCCCAGTCTGCACCTGGTGGTCACCGGCGGCGCCATCGCCGGCCACGACGATGACAGTTGGCGGGAGTGGGTGCAGTCGGTCGAGGCCTCGGCGTTTGGAGATCGTATCCACCTCCTCGGCAGCCTCCCGACCGCCGAGCTCAAATGGTGGATTGATCGGGCGGACCTCGGTCTGATAACCGAGAAGGTATTGCACGAGAGAGAGCTGGGCTCGAGCGGCCGGGTTGTCGCGTGGTTGGAGGCCGGTCTTCCCTTTGTCGCCACGGCGCAGTCCGAATTGGTGCAGTTGTGCATTGAAGCGGATGCGGCCTTCCCCTACACGCCGGGTGACGCCCACTCGCTGGCCTCGACCCTGGAGTCTGTATGCAGGGAGCGGGATGGCTTGGCCGGGGCCGGTGAAAGGGCTCAGGCCTTGGCCTCGACCTTCGATGTGACGGCAACGACCGCTCCTCTGGTCCGGTGGGTCGATCAGGCACAACCGGCTCCGGATCTGGAAGACGATCGGGCCAATCCGTTGTCGCACTGGGCCCTGGCCGGCGCACTGGACCAGGTCGTGAACGAACGAGAGGTTCTCAGGCGGGAGAAGGCTCATCTCGAGGCTGAGGTCGCCCAGACGAAGTCCCAGTTGGGAGTGATTCACACCTCTGCGATGTGGAGAACCTGGGCGGTGCTCCGCAGGCTCAAGGCCATAGCGACCTATCCCTGGCGGAAAATCCGGGGGCGGACAGGTGGGTAATTTGGCGAAGGCAGCTTCAAGATGTTGCCACGGGAGTGACTAATACCCCGAAACGAAGACCTCGCTGAATTCCTGCATCTCAATTTCCAGATGGTTGGCCGGTTCAGCTTGGCGCCGTCTTTTGCCCCAGGGTTGGTTTGGGGCCCTGATCTCACATCCGGACACCGAGACATTCCCTGAGTCCTTCGCCCCCGGGCCGGTGCAGCGGACGATGCAGGGCTGTGGAATCATGATGTCGGCGGTCGCCTCGGATGAGAGGTGGATCTTCGGTTTGCCCGCGACGTTGGAACTCTCATAGTTCAAATGCCCACCGATGATGTTCATCTGGGTTAGCTGAGGAACATCCACTACCGAGGTCTCCGAGGATGTGGCTGCAACTTCGATGGATTTGAGCCGAGAGAATCGGAGGTCAGAAGAGGTCAGAGTGCCTCGTGTGTGCCCGGTGATGCCGGTAATTGCGCCATTGCCCTCGATGATTGAAAATGCAAAATCTCCGTCAAGAGCCTCGATTTCGTGGTCGGTTCCCTCGGACGACTGAAGGTCGATACGACCGGCCCAGTCGGCGACGGTCAGGCTTCCCCCTTCAAGGGTCGCCCGGATGTGGCCTCGGCCGTCGGAAAACTGGCTCACGGTTCGGATTCCGTTGATTCTGATGGTCTCCATTTCGCTGTGATCGATCCTGAAGACAGCAACTGTCCCGGTCGCCTCCAGTGATCCGCGGTGCTCGGTGACGTGCAGCCCAAAGTGCTCTACCTGGCAGTGGATGGCGCCGGCGCCACCCTCGACCATCATGCTTCCCTGCTCCATCACCAATTCCAAATCGCCCCTGTGATCGACAATGATTCCACCAACATGCTCCCGGCCGCTGAGAACGATTCTTCCCTGATGACCATGGATCCTGAATCGGCCTCCGGTGGTTTGTATTTCCAAAGTTTGAGACGTCTGTTCAAGGGTGAGTTCCGCATGCGTCGCAACGATTTTTGTACAACCTCCGCCGATCACATGGGCTGTGCCTCCCACCAGGTTCAAGAGACGAGGAGTTGCACACTCGCCGGCACCGTCTGCGGTCCGGTCCAGCTCCCCGTCGCCCTCCTCCACTTCGGCTAAGATTTCGGGGCCGGTCACCGTCAGGTCGAGATCAGTCCCGTCGATCTGAAGATTTTGAGCGGTCCGGAGCGTGAAGGAAAAGACGAGGTCGTCCAGGGCGTTCTCACTCTCCCCATCGTCGATTCTGACGGTATTGTTTCTGATCGAGACTCCAATTGACTCAATCGAGACTTCGGAACCGTCCGTCCTGACAACACGCAATACCGAAGTGTCGTCGGTACTGGTTGTGACCTCAACTCGACATCGGGCGAGGGTTACGGTGAGGTCATCCGGACTGAGGACAATGGAGGAGGTTGCCGTTTGAGGGGTTCTTGCCGCAACCGCAACCGCCGAAAGAACCAGAGTGATCGCAAGAAGGCGGGTATGGAGGCTCATTGTGTCTGGTTCCTCTCACTGAAGATAACCGAGAGATTTGAGACGTTCGATGTCATCCGGGCTGAGGGTGACGGTTTCGACGTCCGTCACCGGGCCCAAGTCGAATTTCTCCATTCGGTGTGCCAGTTGGTCGCCGAGGACCGGTTCGTCAGCAGCGATATCGGTCGTGCCGGCCGGATCGGCGTTCAGATCGAAGAGCTGGAGGTCTTCCCGGGGGAAACCGGTGATTCGAAACGAAAGACATCGTTGATCGGGGCTGTCGATGACTTCCGCGGGGACATCACAATCTGGTGTCTGGAAGACAAATTCCCGCCGTTGGGGTTCACCGTCAAAGTATAATTCAAAATTCTGCCACTCAGTCGTCCAAAGCATTGTTGAATACCTCGAACCATCTACCAGGATCTCGACCTCCCTGGGTGTGTGGAAGCTCTCCGCACTGAAGGTGATTTTGGTCCTGTCGGT
>JAUWTC010000438.1 GCA_030609785.1 Holophagae bacterium | reverse complement strand
TGGGGCTGAAAAGTGAAGTGCCGTCAGGCTCTCGGCGCCTTCGTCACTTTTCCGGAGCGAATGCACCGAGTGCATGCCTTCACGTACTTCGGGCTGCCATCGACCACGGCACGGACCTTCTGGATATTGGGAAGCCACCGCCGCCTGGTCAGATTATGGGCGTGAGAAACCTTGTTGCCTGTCATTGGGCCCTTGCCGCAAATATCGCATCGCTGCGCCATGATGTTCGTCCTCCTCATACCCCGAAACCGGGGCCCGCCTTAATACCACAGGAGTGTCGGAGAATCAAGCGGAAGGATACTAACCAACCCTGTTGTGTGACCCAGATTACCGTCGTTACAGCCGGCTGCAACAGAATGTTAGCTACTGACAACTCAACAACTTCGAAAGGCGAGGCAACGTTACAGGTCTCAGAGTTCCTTGTGTTTCCTTATAGAGTCGCCTGCCACCCGTAACAACTCCCCGACGGGCCGTCGGGCTCCTCTTGGTTCCGGCTCCGCCGGGTGGGCGACTTATCCTCGAGAAGCAGCCGCTCTTGAGAATTGCCCTCTCCCACTCCGGCGCTCGACCTCGTGCATCCCCTTCAACGACAACAGCCGGTCGATGATCCGACGCAGATGATCCGCATCGTCGACCATAACCGTAACCGACGCGCTGCCTCGCCCCTCAGCTTGCTCCGTTTGGAGGTGGCAGGAAACAATACCGGAGCCTTCGGCAGAGATCGCTTGAGAAATCGACGTCAGCATGGCGGGGTCCTCCCGAAACACCATGTCCAGATCGACCTGGGACCCTTGGCCACCGCGACCATCAAGCCCGCGGGACCACCTCACGGGAATCTCCCTTTCCGGGTGATACAGCAGGTTCTTGACGTTGGGACAGGATCGAGCGTGAACAGCGACGCCCTTGCCGCGAGTGACGAACCCGACGATTTCCTCACCCCGGACGGGTGCGCAGCATTGGGCCACGTAGACCAGGAAATCCGGATCTCCGGTCACCTCGAGACCACCGCCGCCGTCTTTCGGACTTTTCGGCGCGGCCGCCCAGCGATCTTCGTGTGTGGCGCTTGGCGTCTCCGCACCCTGGTCCGGAACAACCTGCGCCACAATTGTCTGAGCCGACAACCGCCCAAAACCCATGGCCGCGAAGAGATCCTCATCCTTGGCCAGACCATGAGTCACCAGGGCCGCTTTCATTTCGTCGGACCCCAGTACCCGCTTCAGACCCACCCCTCGGCGTCGAATCTCCCGCTCGAAGAGCTTGCGCCCAACCTCGATTGCCCGGACCTTTTCCTCTCTCTTGAGGTGGGCTCGAATCTTGGAGCGGGCCCTGTTTGTGCCAACCAGGCTCAGCCAGTCGTGGTGCGGAGCTTGCTGAGGGGAGGTGCTGATTTCTACGATATCGCCATTCTTGAGGGATGTCTTCAGAGGGACCCACCGACCGTTGACCCGCCCCCCGACACATGTGTGGCCGACTTCGGTGTGAATCCGGTAGGCAAAATCCAGGAGCGCCGCCCCGGCGGGAAAAGAAAACACATCGCCTTTAGGCGTAAAGGCGTATACCTCATCCGGATACAAATCGACCTTGAGGGAATCCAGAAATTCTCGCGGTGAACTGCTCGTGCTGTTGTCCAACAGGCTCCGCAACCACGTGACCCGGGAATCCTGCTCGACCTCGGCCTCGCCCTCTTTGTAACTCCAATGCGCCGCAATACCGAACTCGGCGATCTTGTGCATCGCCTCGGTTCGGATCTGAATCTCGAACGGATGCCCTTCCGGTCCGATCACCGAGGTGTGGAGGGATTGGTAGGCATTGGGCTTTGGCATCGCAATGTAGTCTTTGATTCGACCCGGCACCGGTGACCACTGCTGGTGGATCAATCCCAGAGTCGAATAACAGTCGGCAATCGTCGGTACGATAATCCGAAACGCCAGAAAGTCGAAGACATTGGAAACATCGATACCCTGGGCCTTCAGCTTCCTGTAGACCGAGTAGTGGTGTTTGACCCGGCCTTCGATCGTCCCTTGGATGTCGTGTTCATGAGTCAGCTCGGTCAGTTCGTCCTGGATTCTCGAGAACCACCGCTTGGCCGCGGCCGCCCGTTCCTCGATCTCGTGTTCAAGACGTTCCGCAGCGTGGGGGTGAAGGTAGCGAAAGCACAGGTCCTCCAATTCACCCTTGATCGAACCGATACCCAGGCGGTTGGAGATCGGAGCATAGATCTCCAGCGTCTCCTGAGCAATCGCCACCTGCCGTTCCCGTCTGAGAAAATTCAGCGTCCGCATGTTGTGCAGTCGATCCGCGAGTTTGATCAGGATCACTCGGACATCGTCGATCGAAGCCAGAAGGAGACGCCGAAAGTTCTCTGCGTCGGTCTCTTCTCTCGTCGTGTATGAACTCTCGTACACCGAAATCTTGGTCAAGGCGGCGACCAGTCGGCTGATCTGAGATCCGAATTCCGCCTCGAGTTCAGCCTCAGTCGTCTCGGTGTCCTCCAGGATGTCATGGAGCAGACCGGCCGCGATGGCCACCTCATCCAATTCCATCTGCGCCAGGATCCATGCAACCGTCAGCGGATGGACAAAATATGCCTCGCCCGATCGCCGCACCTGGCCCTGGTGGCGGTTGGCGGCAAAGACGTAGGCGTGCCGAAGGAGATTCTCATCCAGGTCCGGGCGGTACAGTTCGACCCGGTTGAGGATGTCTTCAATGCGGACTTTCGGCGTCAAGGCCATCTATCAATTGTATCCGGCAGGTCAAGGTGGCTAATTGGCATCGCTC